>SECS01000261.1 GCA_004211435.1 Novosphingobium sp.
TGCGCCTCGATCCAGTTCGCGGTCGGCTATTCGATGAAGGAGTTCCTCTACATCGCCGACCAGATGGACAAGGGCCACTGCGATCCCAAGGCGATCGTGACGAACACGGTGCCGCTGGGCGATCTCGCCGGCACGATGCAGAAGCTGCGCGGGCCCAACGACGAGACCAAGGTCCATGTGGTGATGTGAGGTGGCGCTGGCATGCTTCGACAAGCTCGGCATGAGCGGACTTGGGGGCGTGCGGCAAAGAACAAGATCCGCTCGGCCTGAGCTTGTCGAAGGCCCGAGCGCAACGGGAGACCCATGATGACCGCCCCCATTCCCGCGCTCGTGGTCGGCACCGGCTTCGGCTGCCGCATCCACGTGCCCGCCTTGCGCGCGACCGGTTTCGAGGTCGTCGGCCTCGTCGGCAACACCCCCGAGAAGCTGGCCAAGCGCGCCGCGCAGAACGGCATCGCCCGCCATTTCACCGATCTCGACGAGGCGATCGCGGCGACCGGTGCCAAGGTCGTGACCATCGCCACGCCGCCCAGCACCCACGCCGCGCTGACCTTGAAGGCCATCGCCCACGGCTGCCACGTCGTCTGCGAAAAGCCCTTCGCGGCCGATGCGACCGAAGCCCAGGCCATGCTCGACGCCGCCGAGCAGGCCGGCGTCTTCCACATGGTCGCGCACGAGTTCCGCTGGCTGCCCGATCGCGCGCTGTTCGGCCGCGCCATCGCCGAGGGCCTGATCGGCGATCCGCGCTTCCTGGTGATGGACCAGTTCATCCCGTTCTGCGCCGATCCCGAGACGCCGTTGCCCAAGTGGTGGTTCGACAAGGCCTCGGGCGGCGGCTGGCTCGGCGCCGGCGGCTCGCACCTGATGGACCAGATCCGCGCCTGGCTCGGCGAGTTCGAGGACGTCAGCGCCAACCTGTTCCTGACCTCGGATCGCCAGGCCGATGCAGAGGACTCCTACTCGATGCGCTTCCGCATGAAGAACGGGGTCGAAGGCTCGATGCAGCAGACCGCGGGCGCCTGGGGCCCCTCGGCAACGCTCTGGCGCTGCGCCGGCACCAAGGGCACGGTCTGGATCGAGGCCGGCAAGGTCTTCGTCGCCGACAAGGGCGGCACGCGCGAGCTCGCGGTCACGCCCGATCTCGAACTACCGCCCACCCCGCCCGCCGAGGAGGGCGCGCGACGCATGTCGCACTTCGAGATCGGCCCGTTCACACGGCTGTGCGAGGCGCTGCACGCCGGGATCGAGGGAAAGCCCTCGGGTTCGCCCGTGCCCGTGCCGACCTTCCGCGACGGCCTCGCCTCGATGCAGATACTCGACGCGATGCGCGCTTCGTCCGACAAGGGCGGCGCGATAACGAAAGTGGGATGAGACGATGAGCGACAACCCGATCGACAAGGGCCAGGCCCTCTTCGCCGAGATATACGGCCAGGACATGGCCGACGGCTGCCGGGCCTTCGCAGAAAGCGATCAGGGTTTCGGCCCGCTCCAGGCCCGGTGGACTCTCGAACTGCCCTTCGGTCAGGTCTGGACGCGCGAGGAACAGCTGCCCCGCAAGCTGCGCAGTCTGGCCGTGCTCGGCATGCTGATCGGCCAGGGCCAGTCCGAGGAGATCAAGTACCACACCAAGATGGGTATGAAGAACGGCCTGACCCGGCAGGAACTCGAGGAGGTGTTCTACTCGGCGATTCCCTATTGCGGATTTCCCATTGCCAACACGGCGAAGGCGGCCATGCTCGAGGCCTTTGCGGAACTGGACGCGGCCGCCGAATAAGGCCCGCGCAAGGGAGAAGGCGATGGACAGGTTCACCGTCGGCGCGGCGACGATTCACCGGGTCGAGGAAATGACCGCACCGATGCCGCTGGCGATGTTCGGCGCGGACCTGGTCGCGCAGAACGCCGGCTGGCTTCATCCGCGCTGGGCGAATGCCGACGGCACCTGGGACATGGTCGTGCAGTCCTGGATCGTCGTGGTCGACGGCCGCGTCGTGGTGATCGACCCTTGCGTCGGCAACGGCCGCAGCCTGCCGCACTTCCCGCTCTTCGACCAGCTCGACACGCCGTTTATCGAGCGCTTCGGCGCCACCGGCATCCGTCCAGAACAGGTCGACTTCGTGTTCTGCACCCACCTCCATTCGGACCATTGCGGCTGGAACACCACGCTGCGCGACGGCCGCTTCGTGCCGACCTTTCCGAACGCCCGCTACCTGCTCGCCCAGCGCGAGCTCGACCGCTGGAACCCCGACCTGACCGGTTACCGCCACGTGCCCGAGAACGCCGGCATCTTCGCCGCCAGCGTCGAACCGGTGATTGCGGCGGGGCTCGTCGACGTGATCGGCGAGAACCATCGCATCTGCCCGAGCCTCGAGACGCAGCCCGCCTATGGCCACACGCTCGGCCATTCGGTGGTGCATCTGGACTCGGCCGGAGAGCAAGCGTGGTTCACCGGCGACGTGTTCCATCACCCGATCGAGCTGATCCACCCCGAGATCGACGCGGGTACTTGCGACGACTTCGCGCAGACCCTGATCAC
>SECS01000262.1 GCA_004211435.1 Novosphingobium sp.
TGGAATCGAGAAAGAGAGGAACGCAGCGCAGGTATCCGCACCTTCCCGCTGGTCGCCCTTGCGACCTGCGGGCTTATCCAGGCGACCGAACGGCTGACAAAGGACGACGCCGAGGCCATGGCTCGCATTATCGAAGGGCTCATCACCGGCATGGGTTTTATTGGCGGTGGTGCGATCCTGCGTCTCAAGGATTCGGTCCGAGGCACGGCTGCCGCGGCGAGCCTGGGGTCACGGGGGCAATTGGCGTCGCCGCGGGTGTTCAATCCCTCGATGTCGCAATTATGCTCAGCGCCACGACCGTGCTCACCTTGTGGCTACTCAAGCCGCTGAAAAAGTTCACCGGCACGGATCCAGCGGATGAGTAGAGAGGGGTCGCCCGAAGGCGCTGACCTGCCACGCCGATAGCCCGAAAACAGAGACGTCTGGCGCGCGTACAAATTTTCTTTCTTTGCAATGCCTTGTCCAATTGAATGCCCAAACCGTGATCCCATATCGGCGGGATCGTTCAACAACGGAAAGGAGGTGGTCTGATGTCTCGTTGTCCCATGCGCCATGCGGCGGAACCGCTGGGCACGACTTCCCCCGCGGGAAGCCTGCTCGTCTGAGCCTTCGCGTGAAGCACGACAATGGAAGGGCCGCTCCCACCCAGGGGCGGCCCTTCGCGTGTTCGCCGAACCGAGGCGTCTCGCTGTCGCAGCCATAGCGCCCGCGCAGCGTTCCAAGTTCATGCGCGTCTTCCTCGACTTCGAAGCCTCCTCGCTCGCCGATCGCAGTCATCCTATCGAGGTGGCCTGGGTCTTCGAGAACGGTCGATCGGAAACCTACCTCATCCGGCCTGCGCCAAACTGGACCGACTGGAGCCCTGTCGCTGAGTCCATTCATGGTATCAGCCGCGCGAGGCTCGCGCGCGAAGGCGAGCGACACGACGTGATCGCCCGCCGCATGGTCGATGCCCTCGAGGGGCACGACCTGCTCGCCAGCGCGCCGAGCTGGGACGGAAAGTGGCTCTCTGCCCTCTTACGGGCAGCAGGCTTGCCACGGCATGCGCTGCGGCTTCGCGGCACCGATGCCGCGATTGCCGAGGCAGCTGCGGCGGTGCTTGGTCGATCTGTTCCGGCCAGCTCACTGCGTGAGAGCGTGACAGCGCTTATTCGCGAAGTCCGTCATGGTGAGGCAATTCCTGCGCACCGCGCCTTGCCCGATGCGCGCGCCGAACGCGGCCGCTGGGAAGCCGTCATGGATCGCGCGAGATCGATGGCGGGCGTGCATGGCTGACAAGACACGCGCGGGCGCTCATCCCATTACGCCCGATGGCCGCTACTTTGTCGTACGCGGACGCCTGTGGCGCATGTCCGATCCCGCGCTGCCAGCCGACGAGCGCGAGCAGCTCGTCAAGCGCCTCATGCAGGCGCGTCGCGCCGTCGGTGCGGCGCGGGGCAAGCGTGACGAGGCAGGCGAAGTGGCCGCACGTGCCGAAGTCGACAAGGCCAAACGCGCTCTTGGCGAGCGCGGACCAGTCTGGTGGCGCGATGGGGCGCCCGACTACAATCGCCATATGGCTTGCAACTCGCCCTATTCCGAATGGTTCGCTGCGCTGCTCGGATAGACCCGGAGAACTTGGCGACACGAGCGACTCGTCGAACACCGGTAACCCAGACCATCGATCGCTACGCGCTTCCTGGCGTCAGCGACCCGGCTTTTAGCGCCGTCTTGCTGGATATTTTCGCTGACGAGTGGCTGTCCCGGCCGATCGCGCGTTGTCATAAAGCAGCAACAAATAGGACTATCATGCCGCAAATCATGGAAGACCGCGCAGCAATTCTGGAGCGCATGAAATCGCTCAAGATGGCGCGATCGACCCACGCCTACGTGCGGGGAAACACGATCAAGTTCTACGAATGGCTTGCCGGCTCGCGCTCGGCAGCTGAGCTTCCCGTTGGTCCACCCGTCTGGATCTGCGGCGACTGCCACTTGGGAAATCTGGGTCCGGTGGCCGATGCGCAAGGCAGGGTGGAAGTCCAGATCCGCGATCTCGACCAGACCGTCGTCGGCAATCCCGTCCATGACCTGATCCGGCTCGGGCTTTCGCTGGCCAGCGCCGCGCGCGGGTCGGATCTGCCCGGCGTGACGACCGCGCGGATGATCGAGCAGATGGTCGAAGGCTACGACCATGCACTTGCCCTCGGCGATGAGGACGATACGCCTGAGCCGAACACGGTGCGTGCCGTTCGGCGGCGCGCCCTGGGACGACGCTGGCGCCACCTTGCGGCAGAACGGCTTGCCGATATCGAACCTCGGCTGCCCCTGGGGAAAAAGTTCTGGGCGCTCGACGCGGCCGAACACGACGAGCTCGGCGCGCTTTTCGGGCAGGAGGCGGTTCAGGCAGCGATACTCTCGCTCCACGGCCGTGAAGCTATAGATCGCGTCCGCCTGATCGATGCCGCCTACTGGATGAAAGGATGTAGCTCGCTGGGCAGCCTGCGCTTCGCTGTCCTCGTCGGCATCGGGGGCTCGAAGAAGGATCCC
>SECS01000115.1 GCA_004211435.1 Novosphingobium sp.
CCGATCACGAGCTGGTCACCCGACCAGTCTGCAACGAAGGTGCTCTCACGCTGCACGCCCGGTGCAAATCGCGCGTCGTTGCGCTCGACCGTCAGGCCGTTCGAGCTGTGCTCCCGCGCCTCGGCACCGACGGCGATGAAGGCGGAGTAGTTCTCCTTGTTCTCGCCCTGGACAAACAGGTTGTCGGCGATCCGCCCGGTCGATCCGGCAGGCAGATCGATCATGTAGTTGGTACCCTGGCCCTGGCTGTCGTCAAAGCTGGAGTTGAGCACCGCGACACGCTGCGCACGGCTCTTGACGTAGTGCCCGCCGCGGCCCGTCTCGAAACGGCTGCGCGTGACGGTCAGGGCGCCATAGTCGCCGATGTAGAGCGAATGCGCGCAGCCGCCCGAGCCTTCGCAGGTACCGAGCCCCGAGAAGGTCGACTTGTCGATCGTCACCGTCGAGCGCGGGTCGTCGGCCGAGAGGATGCCCTGCTGGCTGTCGCGGAACCACGACTGCGAGACCGTGAGGTTGCCGCGCTCGAGCCGGATGCCCGCGCCGTTCATGTCGCCGACGTGGATATTGGCGAAGACAAGCCCTTCGATCCGCGCCGCGCGGCCGCGCAGCACCAATGCGGCCTTGCCCTCGCAGGCGACGCCTTCGATCACCGACTGGCCGGGTTCCTGCGCGACATAGGTGATGTCGCCCGCCTCCTGGACCGCACAATCCTGGAAACGCGCGGTCATGAAGCGGATCGTGCCGGTGCGCCCGCCGATCGCGTTCACCGCATCCTGCAGCCGTTTGTAGGTCTTCCCTGTCTCGACCACGGTATAGGGCGCGGCCGGCTGCGGTTGCGGCTGCGCATCGGCCGGAAAGGCGGCGAGAAGCACCGCAAGCGGCGCGAATCCGAGGCGCAGTGAAGCTTTCATCGATCGTCCCCCTATCGCGCATCGGCCCGCGCGCCACGCGCAATTCCGCGCGCGTCCAGCCACGGCACACCATGATCTCAAAGGATTAACGGTTGACATCGGGCGCCCGGACCGGCTTGCCGCCGCCATGACCGAACGCTCCGCCACTCCACGATACGATTGGACCTGGCGGCACCTCGCGGCGCTGCTCGGCGGCAATTTCGCGCTGGCTCTGGGGCCTTGGTCGGTGCGGTTGTCCGATGCCGGGCCGGTTGCGACGGGGTTCTGGCGGCTGACCCTGGCGCTCCCCGTGCTGCTGCTGCTCGCCATGGCCAACCGCCAGAAGATCGTCGGATTCAGCCGCCGCACCTGGATAGCGGTCGCCGGTGCGGGCCTGTTCTTCGCCGCCGATCTCGCCGCCTGGCATATCGGCATTCACGGCACGCGGCTGGGGAACGCCTCGCTGTTCGGCAATTCGGGCAGCCTGATCCTGATGGTCTGGGGCGTGATCGCACTGCGCCGCGCGCCCCATCGCGGCGAGTGGCTGGCGCTCGGCGCCGCCAGCGCGGGCGCCGCGATCCTGTTCGGGCGCAGCCTCGAGATCAGCACCGCGACCTTGGTGGGCGACCTGCTCTGCCTGCTCGCGGGGTTCTTCTACGCCTTCTACATCCTGCTGCTGCAAAGCGAGCGCGCGCATCTGGGCGCCTGGGCGCTCCTGTTCTGGTCGAGCCTGGCCGGCGCGCCTTTCCTGCTCGCCGCGGCGTTGTGGACGGGCGAGACGGTCCTCCCGCACAACTGGTGGCCGCTGCTCGCCCTGGCCTTGGGCAGCCAGATCATCGGCCAGGGATTGCTCGTCTATGCGCTGCGCCACTTCCCGCCGCTGATCATCGGCCTGACCCTGCTGACCCAGCCTTCGGTCTCGATCCTCGCCGGCTGGTTCGCCTTCGACGAGACGCTGGGCTTTTGGGACCTGGCGGGCATGATCCTCGTCGCCGCCGCTCTGGTGCTCGCCCGCGCGGGCGAGAAGCCGGCCGCGACCTAGCGCTTCGCCAGCAGGTCCACGATCGGCAGCGGGTTGAAATACTCGGTGTGCTCGATCACCTGGCCGTCGCGCACCCGCGTCAGCATCACATAGTCGTTGGCATAGGGATCGCCGTTGGCCATCACCACCTGCGAGCGCGCGATGGTGACGAAGAGCTCGGGATCCTCGGTGGCGCGGATAGTGACGTCGACCCAGTCGAAGCTGCGCTTGGTTCCCCAGTGATGCCCGAGCGTGTCGCGCGCCTCGTCGAAGCCCGTCATCACCGGCATGACCCCCGGCGGCGCATAGGGCAGGCGGACCACCACGTCGGATGAGACGCGTTCGTCCCAGGCCTCGGCCGGGCCCATCGCGGTGATCTCCATCCAGTGGCGGATCAATGCTTTGGGATCGCTCATATCGCTTCCTCCAGCCTGACCGCGGCCTCGGCGCGCTCGATGTGTTCGAGCACGCGATGCGGCGACAGCGGCAGCGCGACGTCGAGCGGACCAAACGGCGCCAGCGCATCGGCGATCGCATTGACGAGGGTCGGCGGGCCGATGATCGCCCCTCCCTCGCCCACGCCGCGCATGCCGCCGATCGTCTGCGAAGGCGTGTTGGCATGGAGATATTCAAAGTCGGGAATGTCGGTGTAGGCCGGCATCAGATAGTCCTTGAACGTCGCGGCCAGAGGATTGCCATGCGCGTCGTAGGGCATCTCCTCGAGCAGCACCTGGCCGATCGCCTGGGCGAGCCCGCCGGCGATCTGGCCTTCGACGATACCGGGATTGATGATCGTGCCGCAGTCCTCGGACGAGACCCAGCGCTTGATCGACACGAACCCCGTTTCAGGATCGACCTCGACCATGCAGGCGTGCGCGGCGCTGGTGAAGGTCATCGGCGGCGGCTGATAGCGGTATTGCGCCTCGAGCCCGGTCTCCATGCCCTCGGGCAGGCGGAACGGCTCGCCGTGCGCGATCTCGGCGACTTCGCGCAGCGGCCGGCTCATCTCGGGAGCGCCGGCGATGTGGATCATGCCGTCCTCGATCGTGATCGTCTCGGGGCTGGCGTTGTAGAGATGCGCGGCGATGCGCTTGACCTTGTCCGCCAGCAGTTCGGCCGCGCGCCACGACGCGCCACCGGCAATCACCCCCTGGCGGCTACCCGCTGCGCCTGGCGAATAGGAACCGATCGCGGAATCGCTGTCGAACACGGTTACGTCGTCATAGGCCACGCCGAGCCGGTCGGCGATGACCTGCGCCATCGTCGTCGCCATGCCGTGGCCCTGCGAATGGGTTGAAAGCATCGCCGTAACCTTGCCCGTCGCCTCGATGCGGACCTGTGCGGTCTCTCCGGTCAGCGGCGTCATGATGCCCGCGACCGCGGTCGGCTCGACATAGGTGGTCACGCCGAGCCCCAGATAGCGCCCCGACTTGCGCGCCGCAGCCTGCTCCTTGCGAAACGCGGCGACGTCGACCTCGGACAGCAGTTTTTCCAGGCATTCGTAGGGCGTGATGTCGGTGACGGTGATGTCCATGCCCGTGGTCATCGGCTGATCTTCCCGGCGCACGAGGTTGCGCCGGCGCAGTTCGATCGGATCGATGCCGATCTGCCGCGCGGCATCGTCGAGCAGGGTCTCGCGGATCAGCGATTCGAGCGCCCAGGGGCCGCGATAGCCGCCGAGCCCCATCGTGTTGGTGTACCAGCCGCGCGTGTGGAACGAATAGGCGGGCAGCTTGTAGGCCGGCCACATGAACATGTGCACGGCGATGTTGCAGTCCTCGCCCATCGGCCAGGCGCCGTTGTTGATCGAGCAGTCGCCGTGCGCCGCGAGCAAGCGCCCTTCGGCATCGAAGCCTGCGGTCAGGGTGATCTCCTGCTCGCGCGCGTGGCTCGAGGCGGTCAAAGATTCGAACCGGTCCTCGATCCACTTCAAGGGCCGGCGGAACAGCTTGGCGGCAACGATCACCGCCATCTCCTCGCGCCAGGGCATGTTCTTGAGCCCGAAGGCGCCCCCGACGTCCTTGGCGACCACGCGGATCGCTTCCTGCGGCACGCCGAGCACGGTCGAGACATAGCGCGCAACGAAGTGCGGGCTCTGGCACGAGATATGGATCGTCAGCTCTTCGGCGCCGTCGAACGAGGCGACGCAGGCGCGCGCTTCCATCGGCGACTGGGCGATGCGCTGGTGGCGGATCGTCTTGGTGACGCGGTGCGCGGCCTTGTCGAGGATAGCCTGGACCGCTTCGGGGATCTCGGCCGCCCCCATTTCCTGCGAGCAGTTCGATTCCGTCCCCGGATGCACCAGCGCGCCGCGCGCGGCGTCGGAGATCGTGACGACGGGTACCTCTTCGTCGATCTCGAGCTCGACCAGCGCGGCGGCGTCTTCGGCGATTGCGCGGCTCTCGGCGATGACCAGCGCCACCGGATCGCCGACGCAGGCGACGCGGCCGTTCGCGAGCAGCGAGATCGGCGCGGCGATCGGCGTGAAGAAGAAGGTCATGAGCTGGATCGGCACCTGACCGATGTCGGCATGGGTGTAGATCGCGTGGACGCCGGGCAGTTCGCGCGCGGCCTTGAGGTTGAGCGCGGTGATCGTCCCGCGCGCCACGGGCGAGCGGACGAAGACGCAGTGGAGCATGCCCGGCATGCGCACGTCGTCGGTATATTGCCCACGTCCGGTGAGCAGCCGCGCGTCCTCCTTGCGCGGCGCGCGCTTGCCGACCATGCGGCGGAACGGAACGCCCGCGTTCATGCGTGCTCTCCGGCGGGTTGCGCCGTGCCGGTGAGTTGGCGGATAGCGCGGCGGATGCCCTGATAGCCGGTGCAGCGGCAGATATGCCCAGACATCGCCGCCTCGAGATCCTCGACCTCGGGTCTGGCACCGTCGGCGGTCAGCGCGGCGAGCGTGATCGCGACGCCGGGCGTGCAGAAGCCGCATTGCAGCCCGTAGTTGTCGCGCAACGCCTGCTGGACCGGATGGAGGCTACCGTCGGCCTCGGCGAGCCCCTCGATCGTGGTCACCTCGGCGCCGTCGGCCTGGACCGCGAGCATCAGGCAGGACCGCACCGCCTGGCCGCCGTTTCCATTTTCGGCGAGCATGATCGTACAGGCGCCGCAAACGCCGTGCTCGCAAGCGAGATGCGTGCCCGTATAGCCGAGTTCCTCGCGCAGGAATTCGCCGAGGCTCGTACGCGCCTCGACAGTGGCGCCGTGACGGCGCCCATTGACGGTCAGTTCGATCCGATGCTCGCTCACGCGGCGTCCCTCTCTCAATTGCCTCTGGGGCTTTGCCGGAGCATCCCGCGCGCCGGCCGCCGCCGTCAACCGCAATAGTCAGCACGAAGCGCCCGCGCGTGCCAAACCACGTGCCCCGAGCGGCAGCTTGTCCTAAGGGCCTCGGCATGCTCGATCCCGCGCGCCTCGCCGCCTTCACGCTCGTCACCGGCGCGACCAGTCTCGTACCCGGACCGCAGATGCTGTTCGTGATGACCCAGGCTGCCTGGCGCGGCCCCCGTGCGGGCATGGGCGCCCTGGCGGGGCTGCAACTCGGAAATTTATGCTGGTTCGTCATGGCCGGGCTCGGCCTCGGCGCGCTCGCGAGCGCCTCGCGTCACGCCTTCACCGGTCTGGCCGTGATAGGCGCGCTCTATCTCGCCTGGCTCGGCATCCAGGCGATACGCGATGCCGGAAAGGGCGGACACGTCGAAACCGCCCCGCCACGCCGCGCGCAGTCGGCCAGTCTGCGCGACAGCCTGGCGATCGCGCTGAGCAATCCCAAGTCGCTGGTCTACGTGCTGGCGCTGCTGCCGCCTTTCGTCGATCCGCGCCAGCCGGTTGCGCCGCAGCTGGCCGTGCTCGCGGCGATCGCCGTCACCTGTGATTTCCTGATCGGCACCGTCTATGTCGTGGCGGGTAGCAAGCTCGCGGCGGCGATGCAGCGCCCCGCCCTGCGCGCGCGGCTCGAATGGGGCGTGGGTGCCGTCTTCCTGCTGATCGCGGCCGGCGTGATCGCCGGCCTCGTCCGGAGCGGCGGCCTCTAACTATCCAGTTTGAACGTCCCGTCGGGGAACTGCATCGTGCGGTTGAGCCGGTCGATCACCTCTTCCATCGGTTCGATCACGGTCACGCTGCGGCCTTCGCCAAAGCGGATGCGCGTACCTTCGCTTACCGAAGAAATGAAGGTAACCTGGGAGGCATTCACGGCCGTCACAACGCGATCGACGCTGGTGAACTTCACGAACATGCCTGGCTCCTCGTTGTTGTTTGGAGAGCGATGGTAGCCGTTTACACTCGCATGGCCAGCCGAATTGCGCCGCATACCTTGGTATGAAGGCCGCATTTTCGTTGTGTTGCGATTGCGAAGAGCCTATCGCGCGCCACATATGCGGACCCGCGGCCCGACCGCAGGCCAAGCGGCGTCGCCCTTACAAGCAAGAGAACATGACCTTTCAAAACCTTCCCACGCTTCTGTCCGAAGCGCTCGCAGCGCGTGGCTATGCCGCACCCACACCCGTCCAGGCGGCGGTGCTCGAGGCCGAGGCCGAAGGGCGCGACCTGATCGTTTCGGCGCAGACCGGCTCGGGCAAGACCGTCGCCTTCGGCCTCGCCATGGCGCCGCAGCTGCTTGACGAGGCCGGCCGGCCGCGCATGGCGCAGAGCCCGCTGGCCCTGGTCATCGCGCCGACGCGCGAACTGGCGCTGCAGGTCAGCCGCGAGCTCACCTGGCTTTACGAAGGCGCCGGCGTGAAGGTCGCCACCTGCGTCGGCGGCATGAACCCGTCGCAGGAACGCCGCGCGCTGTCCTATGGCCCGCAGATCGTCGTCGGCACGCCGGGCCGCCTGCGCGACCACCTCGAACGCGGCGCGCTGCACCTGCAGGAGCTGGCCGCGGTCGTGCTCGACGAGGCCGACGAGATGCTCGACATGGGCTTCCGCGAGGATCTGGAAGAACTGCTCGACGCGACGCCCGAGGGCCGCCGCACGCTGCTGTTCTCGGCGACGATGCCGCAGCCGATCGTCGCGCTCGCGCGCCGCTACCAGCGCGACGCGCTGCGCATCTCGACCACCAGCGAGAACCGCGGCCACGGCGACATCGCCTACCAGGCGATCGCCATCGCCCCGGCGGACATCGAACGCGCCGTGGTCAACCTGCTGCGCCTGCACGAGGCCGAGACGGCGATCCTGTTCTGCGCGACGCGCGACAACGTCCGCCACCTGCATTCGAGCCTGACCGAACGCGGCTTCGCCGTGGTCGCGCTGTCGGGCGAGCACAGCCAGAACGAGCGCAACCACGCGCTACAGGCACTGCGCGACCAGCGCGCACGCGTCTGCGTCGCCACCGACGTCGCCGCGCGCGGCATCGATCTGCCGAGCCTGACGCTCGTCGTCCACGTCGAGATCCCGCGTGACGCGGAAACGCTCCAGCACCGTTCGGGCCGCACCGGCCGCGCCGGCAAGAAGGGCACGGCGATCCTGCTCGTGCCCTATCCGCGCCGCCGCCGCGTCGAAGGCATGCTGCGCGGCGCGCGCATCGCCGCCGAATGGGTCAACGCCCCCTCGGCCGCCGACATCCGCGCCGCCGACAGCGAGCGCATGCTCTCCGCGCTGCTCGCGCCCGTGGAAATCGAGGACGAGGATCGCGAGCTCGCCGCCAAGCTGATGGCCGAGCGCAGCCCCGAGGAGATCGCCGCCGCGCTGATCCAGGCGCACCGCGCGAAGATGCCCGCGCCCGAGGAACTGCTCGCCACCGATGCGCCGCCGCCGCGGGGGCCGCGCGAAGGGTTCGAGGGTTCTTCGTGGTTCCGCATGAACGTCGGCCGCCGGCACAACGCCGATCCGCGCTGGATCCTGCCGCTGATCTGCCGGCGCGGCCATGTCAGCCGCAGCGACATCGGCGCGATCCGCCTCGCCGCCAACGAGACGCTGTTCGAGATCGCCAGCCCCGTCGCCGCGCGCTTCCTCGATGCCGTCCAGCGCACGGCCGGCGAGGATGACGGCGTCGAGATCGTCGCCGCCGACGGCGCACCGCGCGAAGAGGCCCGCCGCAACCGTCGCGACCATCCGGGCGCCGGTGCACGTCCGCACGCTGGCCCCGGCGGCCACCCCGGGCCGCACAAGCCCAAGCCTTATAGCCGCGAACACGGCAACGGCGGCCGTCCGGACAAGCCGTTCCACAAGAAGGCAGCCTGGAAGAAGCGGCCAGAGCAGGCGCGCTGATGACCGGCGCGGGGATTCGCATCCTCGTCGATGCCGACGCCTGCCCGGTCAAGGAGGAGATCTACAAGGTCGCCTTCCGCCTGCAGGTGCCGGTGACGATCGTCTCCAACAGTCCGATACGCGTGCCGCAGCACGCGTTGATCGACCGCGTGGTGGTCAGCGACGGCTTCGATGCGGCCGACGACTGGATCGCCGAGCGCGCCGCGCCGGGGGCGGTCTGCGTGACCGCCGACATCCTGCTGGCCGATCGCTGCCTCAAGGCCGGGGCCACGGTGATCGCGCCCAACGGCAAGCCGTTCACCACGGCCTCGATCGGGTCGGCCATCGCCACCCGCGCGATCATGGCCGACCTGCGCGCCGGCGGAGATTCGATCGGCACCCAGATCGGCGGGCCGCCGCCCTTTTCCAAGACCGACCGCTCGCGGTTTCTCTCGGCGCTGGATGAGGCGCTGGTGAAGGCGATGCGCGGGCGCTAAAGGACCCCACATGGCCGAAAAATTCGAACGACATCGCCAGCCTTGGACCGCGGACGAGATCCAGAAGCTGCACACGCTCGCCAAGAAGGGCATGGCCCTGAAGGCGATCGCCAAGGCGCTCAAGCGCAGCGAGGAATCGACCAAGGACCGCGCCAAGGCCGATGGGCTGAGCATCGCCAAGCTGCGCTAAGATGATCCGCCTGTCCGACCTCAAGCTGCCGCTCGACCACCCGGCCGAAGCGCTGCCCGAAGCGATCTGCGCGCGGCTGGGCATCGCGCCGGAGGCTTTGCAGTCGTTCACCGTGTTCAAGCGCGGCAACGACGCGCGCCGGCGCAACGCCGTGCTGCTGGTCTACACCGTCGACCTAGAACTGGCCGACGAGGCCGAAGTCCTCGAACGGTTCGCCGGCGACAAGGACGTCCGGCCCACGCCGGACATGACCTATCGTTTCCCGGTGATGGCCCCCGCCGGCTACAGCGGCAAACGCCCGGTGGTCATCGGCGCCGGCCCCTGCGGGCTCTTCGCCGGGCTGATCCTCGCGCAGATGGGCTTCAAGCCGATCATCCTCGACCGCGGCAAGGTCGTGCGCCAGCGCACCAAGGACACCTGGGGTCTGTGGCGCCGCAGCGAGTTCAACCCCGACAGCAACGTCCAGTTCGGCGAGGGTGGCGCCGGCACCTTCTCCGACGGCAAGCTCTATTGCCGTACCAAGGATCCGCGCTTCCTTGGCCGCAAGGTTCTGGAAGAGTTCGTCAAGGCGGGCGCCCCCGACGACATCCTCTGGGAAGCGCACCCGCACATCGGCACCTTCCGCCTCGTGACGATGGTCGAATCGATGCGCGAAACGATCGAGGCGCTGGGCGGCGAATACCGCTGGCAGACCCGCGTCGACGACATCGAGCTGGAAGAGCTCACGGACGGCCAGAAGCGCCTGCGCGGCCTGCACCTCGCCGACGGCAGCTTCCTCGAAACCGATCACGTCGTCATGGCGATCGGCCACTCGGCACGCCCGACCTTCGAGATGCTCCACGCGCGCGGCGTATTCATGGAGGCCAAGCCCTTCTCGATCGGCGTGCGCATCGAGCACCCGCAAAGCTGGGTCGATCGCGCGCGCTACGGCAATTGCGCAGGCCACCCCGACTTGGGCGCCGCCGACTACAGCCTGGTCCACCACGCCTCCAACGGGCGCTCGGTCTATTCGTTCTGCATGTGCCCCGGCGGGCGCGTCGTCGCCGCAACCTCCGAGGAAGGCCGCGTCGTCACCAACGGCATGAGCCAGTATTCGCGCGCCGAGTTCAACGCCAATTCGGGCCTCGTCGTCGGCATCGATCCGGCGCGCGACTATCCGGGCGGGCCGCTCGCCGGGATCGAATTCCAGCGCAAGTGGGAAAGCCTGGCCTATCAGGTCGGCGGCTCGAGCTATGCCGCACCCGGCCAGAAGGTCGGCGACTTCCTTGCGGGCCGCGCCTCGACCGAACTCGGCGAGGTCACGCCGTCGTACAAGCCCGGCGTGACGCTGACCGATCTCGCGCGGTGCCTGCCCGACTATGCGGTCGAGGCGATCCGCGAGGCCCTGCCCGTGTTCGGTCGCCAGATCGCCAACTACGACCATCCCGACGTGGTGATGACCGGGGTCGAGACGCGCACATCCTCACCGCTGCGGATTACGCGCGGCAAGGACTTCCAGAGCGTCAACGTGGCGCGCCTGTTCCCCGCCGGCGAAGGCGCAGGCTATGCCGGCGGCATCCTCTCGGCCGCGATCGACGGGATCAAGGTGGGCGAGGCGGTCGGCGCTTCGATCCTGAATGGCTGAATACGACGCCATAGTCCTCGGCGCCGGCGCGGCCGGGCTGATGTGCGCGGCGACCGCGGGGCAGATGGGCAAGCATGTGCTGCTGGTCGATCACGCCGACGCGCCGGGCAAGAAGATCCTGATCTCGGGCGGCGGGCGCTGCAATTTCACCAATGTCCACGCCAAGGCGGAGAACTACCTCTCGGCCAATCCGCACTTCGCCAAGTCGGCGCTCGGCCGCTATCGCCCGCAGGACTTCATCGACCTGGTCGATCGATACGGGATCGCCTGGCACGAGAAGACCCTGGGCCAGCTGTTCTGCGACGGTTCGGCCCGGCAGATCGTCGATCTGCTGCTGGAGGAATGCCAAGCGGGCGGCGTCACCTTGCTGCTCGGCCATCCGGCAAGCGCGATCGACCATGCCGACGGCCGGTTCCGCGTGACCATCGACGGGCAGGCCCACACGGCCCCCGCACTCGTCCTGGCCACCGGCGGACCGTCGATCCCGAAGATGGGCGCAACGGGTTTCGCCTATGACGTCGCGCGCCAGTTCGGCCTCTCGGTGGTTCAGCCGCGCCCTGCGCTGGTTCCCTTCACTCTGGGCGATGACGAGGTGCTTTTCCGCGAGCTCTCGGGAATCTCAAGCGAAGTTGAGGTTCGTTGGAACAAGGTAAAATTCCGCGAGGCGGCGCTGTTCACGCACCGCGGGCTCTCGGGCCCGGCGATGCTGCAGATCTCGTCTTACTGGCAACACCGCACGCCGATCGGCGTCAACTTCCTGCCCGATCGCGGCGCCGACTGGCTGCTGACCGAGAAGCGCGAGCACCCGCGCATGCAGTTCGCAACGGTGCTGTCGCGCGGTCTGCCCGATCGCCTGGCCGCAGCGCTGGGCGAGCGACTGGC
>SECS01000008.1 GCA_004211435.1 Novosphingobium sp.
GAAATCCTCGGCAACCTGATCGAGAACGCGGCGAAATACGGCGGCGGCAGTGTCTTCGTCACGGTCGGTCCAGCTTCCGACGCGGAGACCTGCGAAATCTGGATCGAAGACGACGGCATGGGCATCCCGGAAGAGGAGCGCATACGCATCTTCGACCGCGGCGCACGGCTCGACACGGGCAAGCCCGGCACGGGCCTGGGCCTCGCGATCGTGCGCGACGTGGCCGAGATCTATGGCGGCACGGTCGAACTGGCCGAAAGCGAGGACCTGGGCGGGCTGCTGGTCAAGCTCAGGCTGCCACGCGCAAAGGGTTGATCAGCGGCTGATCGCGCCATGAATATGGGCAAGGCCGCCGATCAGGAGCAAGAGTATGGCAATCGCGATTGCGCCGAGCGTGGCGAGCATCAGGCAGTTGCCGCCGCTGCCGGTCGTCGCGGCAGGGCGTCGTTTGCTCAACCCTTGGCCTGTGCCTGCTCGTGGTGGCGGATCACTTCCTGAATGATGAAGCGCAGGAATTTCTCCGAGAACTCGGGATCGAGCTGGGCGGCTTCGGCCAGCGCGCGCAGGCGGGCGATCTGGCGCTCCTCGCGACCGAGGTCCGAGGCGGGCAGGTCGTGCTCGGCCTTGTACGCGCCCACCGCCTTGGTGATGCGGAAGCGCTCGGCCAGGATGTGGATCAGCGCGGCATCGATGTTGTCGATCGAGGCGCGGTAGCCGGCGAGCACCGGGTCGGGAGAAGCGGTTTCGGTCATCGCCGCACCCGCTAGCACGCCCGACCCGACGACTCTAGACTTGCGTTCGCCTCTTCGCACCTGCAATGCGCGAGCCCATGTCCGCCGAAATCGTCCCGCTGCGCCCGCGCGCGTCCGAACCCTCGCTCGCGCCGATGCTGGCCGTGACAGCGCCGGGCATGAACGCCGTCAACTCCGTCATCCTCGACCGGATGCAGAGCCAGATCCCGCTGATCCCGGTGCTGGCCGGCCATCTGATCTCGGGCGGCGGCAAGCGCATGCGACCGATGCTGACGATCGCCGGTGCCGAGCTCTGCGGTTATCAGGGCACGCGCCACCACAAGCTGGCGGCTGCGGTCGAATTCATCCACACCGCGACCTTGCTGCACGACGACGTCGTCGACGGCTCGGACCTGCGCCGCGGCAAGGCCACGGCCAATATCGTCTATGGCAATCCCGCGACGGTTCTCGTCGGCGATTTCCTGTTCAGCCGTGCTTTCGAGCTGATGGTCGAGGACGGCAGTCTGAAGGTGCTGAAGATTCTCAGCCACGCCTCGGCCGTGATCGCCGAGGGCGAGGTCGACCAGCTCACCGCCCAGCGCCACATCGAGACCAGCGAGGAACGCTACCTCTCGATCATCGGCGCCAAGACTGCTGCGCTTTTCGCCGCGGCCACGCGCATCGCCGCGGTGGTCGCCGAAAAGAGCGAGGCCGAGGAGCGCGCGCTCGAGGATTACGGCCGCAATCTCGGCATCGCCTTCCAGCTCGTCGACGATGCGATCGACTACGATTCCGAGGCTTCGGAAAGCGGCAAAGGCAAGGGCGATGATTTCCGCGACGGCAAGATGACCCTGCCGGTCATCCTCGCCTATGCCCGCGGCGACGCCGAAGAGCGCCGCTTCTGGCAGGACGCCATCGCCGGCTTCAGCAATTCCGACGAAGACCTCGCCCATGCGGTCGAGCTGATCAATCGCCACGACACGGTCAGCGCGACGCGCGAACGCGCCCGCCACTTCGCCCAGCGCGCGATAGACGCGATTGCGGGGTTCCCGGCGGGCGAGGCCCGGAACGCGATGGCCGAAGCCGCCGAGTTCGCGGTCTCGCGCCGCTACTGAGGTCTGCTAGCGCGAAAGACGAGAGCGCTTAGTCCTCGTCTTCTTCGTCTTCATCGGACTCGGCCGCTTCTTCCTCGTCCTCGTCGCGGTTCTCGATCGCTTCGACGATCTGGTCGAGCTGGTCTTCGTCGGCATTCCAGGTGGCGGTGCCGCCGTCCTCGTCCTCGAGCGTGATGCGATAGTCTTCGCCGGTGCGCTTGATGCTGAATTGTGCCAGGGTCTTGGCCATGTTCGTGTCCCGTCTGTTCGATCCGATGGCCAAACCCGGTTGGCGCAGTTTGGTTGCATCGCGATGAAAGACTTACCGATCCACGCCGTCCTGCCGGACCTGCTCGCCGCGCTGCGCGAGCGGGAAAGCGCCGTGCTGATTGCGCCGCCCGGCGCGGGCAAGACCACCTCGGTGGCGACGGCATTGCTGGCCGAGCCTTGGTGCCGGGGCACGGTGATCCTGCTCAGCCCGCGTCGCGTCGCCGCGCGCGCCGCCGCCGAGCGCATGGCCGAACTGCTCGGCGAGGCGCCGGGGCAGACCGTGGGGTACCTGACGCGTCTCGACTCCAAGCGCTCGGCAGCGACGCGAGTGCTCGTCGTGACCGAGGCGATTTTCGTCTCGACGATCCTCGGCGATCCCGAACTTTCGGGCGTTTCTGCCGTGCTGTTCGACGAGGCGCACGAACGCCATCTCGACAGCGACCTTGGCCTCGCGCTGGCTATCGAGAGCCAGCAGGTGCTGCGGCCCGACCTGCGCGTGGTCGTCATGTCGGCGACGATCGACGGCACGCGCTTCGCCTCGCTGCTCGACGGGGCGCCGGTGATCGAAAGCGCGGGCAAGGCCTGGCCGCTGGCGATTCGCTGGCTCGGTGCGCGCCCCGAGCTGCGCATGGAGGACGCGATGACCTCGGCCGTGCTCACGGCCTGGCGCGAGGAGACGGGTGATATCCTCGCTTTCCTGCCCGGCGTCGGCGAGATCGAGCGCACGCGGGAGCGGCTCGAACAGCGGCTGCCCGGTGAACTGATCCTGCCGCTCCACGGCCAGTGCGAGCCCGGCGCGCAGCGCGCCGCGATCAAGCGCGACCCCGGCGGCCGGCGGCGGATCGTGCTGGCGACCGCGATCGCCGAGACCTCCCTGACCCTCGATGGCGTTTCGGTCGTGGTCGACGCGGGCCTCTCGCGCCGCGCCGAATTCGACAAGGCCGCGGGGGTGACCCGGCTCGTTACCCACCGCGCCAGCCAGGCCGCCGCCGCCCAGCGTGCGGGTCGCGCGGCACGCCAGGGGCCGGGAGTCGCCTATCGTCTGTGGGAAGAGGCGGCCCATGCCGGCCGCCCCGCCTTCGATCCGCCCGAGATGCTGACCAGCGATCTCGCGCCGCTGCTGCTGGCCTTGGCGCAATGGGGCGCGGGCGATCCCGCGGCGCTGCCCTGGCTCGATCCGCCGCCCGCGGCCTCGGTCGGCGCGGCGCGGGCGAAGCTCTCGTCCTTGCAGGCCATCGATGCCGAAGGCCGCATCACCGACCACGGCAAGGCGATGGCGGCGCTGCCGATGGAGCCGCCGCTCGCACACATGCTGCTCTTCGCGGCCGAGCACGGCGCGGCGCGCGATGCCGCGCGGCTCGCGCTGCTGCTGCAGGAACGCGGGCTCGGCGGGCGCGGCGAGGACCTTTCGCTGCGGCTCGATCGCTGGAACGGCGACCGCTCGGGTCGCGCCGAGGCTTCGCGCAAGCTGGCGTCGGGATGGGCCCGGCGGGTTCGAGATCGCGGCGATGACGACGGCATTCCGCTCGGTGTGCTGCTGGCCGAGGCGTTCCCCGACAATCTCGCCAAGCGCCGCGATGCCAAGGGCGAGGACTGGCTGACCGCCGGGGGCAGGGGGCTGCGGCTCGATCCCGCCTCGTCGCTGGCGCGCGCCGAATGGCTGGCCGTGGGCGAGGCGCAGGGCTCTGCCGGCGGCGCGCGGATTACCGGTGCGATTCCCCTGACCGAGGCCGAAGTGCTGCGTTGGCTCGGGCATCGCATCGAGAAGCGATCGACCCTACGCTGGGTGGCCGACGACAATCGCGTCGAGGCGCTGCTCGAACAAAGGCTCGGCACGATCACCGTGAGCAAGGGGCCGGATTCGGCACCCGACAAAGCCGCGATCGTCGCTTTCCTGCTCGAGCGCGTGCGGTCGGAAGGGCTCGAACTCGTGCCGTTCTCCGCCGGATCGCGCGCGCTGCTGACCCGCGCCCGTCACGCCGGGATCGAGGCTTTGTCCGACGCCGAACTGCTGGCGGATCTGGAGGACTGGCTGGCGCCGCTGCTCAATCGCCGGCTCGATACGCTCGAGGGCGGCAAGCTCCACGAGGCTTTGCGCAACCGCCTGACCTACGACGACCGGCAAAGGCTCGAGAAGCTGGCGCCCGCCGAATTCCGCAGCCCGGCCGGATCTACCCATGCGATCGACTATGCCGACGAGGGTGGTCCTTCGGTCGAGGTAAGAGTCCAGGCGCTGTTCGGGCTCGATCGCCATCCGGGCTTCGGCCAGCCGTCGCAGCCGCTGTTGCTCAAGCTGACGTCGCCTGGCGGGAAGCCGATCCAGGTGACGCGCGACCTTCCCGGCTTCTGGCGCGGATCGTGGCGCGACGTCGTGCGGGACATGAAGGGGCGTTACCCCCGGCACCGCTGGCCCGACGAACCCTGGGCCGAGGATCCGAGCCTCAAGACCAAGAATGCCTTCGAGGCCTCACGCCGCACTTGATTCCGAAAGCGATTCGGGACAATCGGCGCTTATGACCGCACGCATCTATCAGCGCCCGAAGAACGCCATGCAGTCCGGCAAGGCGCTCACCGAACAGTGGATTCTCGAATTCGCGCCGGCCGAGGCCAAGCGCCCCGATCCGCTGATGGGCTGGGCCGGCAGCGGCGACACGCAGCAGCAGGTCGTGCTCAAGTTCGCCGAGCAGGCCGATGCCCAGGCCTATGCCGACAAGTACGGCATCGAGGCGCGCGTCACGCCGACGCCGCCCAAGCGGCTGAAGATCCAGGCCTACGCCGACAACTTCAAGTAAGCGAGAGGCCTCCCCCGCGATGCGGGAGAGGCTCGAAACGGCCTACTGGCGCAGCTGCAGGCGGCCCTGGCGAAAGGCGGTGCGGCAGTCGGTCGCGTCGTGCTTGATGTCCGAATCGAGCAGCGGGGTCGAGGTCATGCCAGCGCCCTGGAAGCGCTTGTCGTCGCACTCGCCGTCCTTGGCATATTTGCCGGCGTCGTCGCCCCACTGAATGCGATCGGCGTCGCTTGTCGCGGCGACCGGAGTCGCGCCCGAGCGGCGGCCGCCCTGATAGGTCAGCCGACCCTGGTTGTAGGCCGAGCGGCAATCGCTCGCATCGTGGCGGATGTCGCTGTCGATCAAGGTCGTGTCGGTCATGCCGGGACCCGAAAAGCGCATGTCGTCGCATTCGCCGTCCTTGGCGAACTTGCCGCTGTCATCGCCGAAGTCGATGTTCTGGGCATAGGCGACATGCGGCGTTGCTGCCGCGAGAAGTGTAGCTATACCAACGATTTGGGCGAAAGCCTTGCGCATGATAATCCCCCTGAATTGCCCCGCCTAATTGCCGCAAACGCGCGCAGCTTGCAACAATGACACGGAGGGCTCTTGCGGTTTTCCGCGACCGCCGCCATATGCGCGACCGGGAGTCCGGGCGGGCGTTTGCGCTCGCCAACTTGGTCAGGTCCGGAAGGAAGCAGCCACAACGGGTTGCGGCGGGTCGCCCGGCTCCTTTTCATCCGCTCGTGTTTCCATTTCCCCCTTGGGGGCCTAGGTAGAGCGCATGGGCGATTCACCCGACATGTTTGGCGACGAAACGCCCGAAGAAGAGCTTCCGCCGAGCGCAGCCGAGCTCGAGGCCGCGGGGCAATCCGCGCTGTTCGGCGAGCCTGCGCCGCCTGCCGCGGTGCCGCCAGAGCCGGCCCCGGTACTTCCGGTCGCCGTCTCGGCCCCGCCGCCGCCCGTTTCGGCGCCCGTCGCCGCGCCGTCGGCTCCAGCAGCGCAGCCCTATCGCGTGCTGGCGCGCAAATATCGACCGCAGACCTTCGCGCAGTTGATCGGCCAGGAGCCGATGGTCCAGACCCTGGCGAACGCGATCAAGCGCGATCGCCTGGCCCATGCCTTTCTGATGACCGGCGTGCGCGGGGTCGGCAAGACCTCGACCGCGCGCCTGATCGCCAAGGCGCTCAACTGCGTGGGCGCGGACGGGCAGGGCGGTCCGACGATCGATCCCTGCGGCGTCTGCGAGCCTTGCGTGGCAATCGCCGAGGGGCGCCACATCGACGTGATCGAGATGGACGCCGCGAGCCACACCGGTGTCGACGACGTCCGCGAGATCATCGAGGCCGTGCGTTATGCCGCGGTCTCGGCACGCTACAAGATCTACATCATCGACGAAGTTCACATGCTCTCGCGCAACGCGTTCAACGCGCTGCTCAAGACGCTCGAGGAACCGCCGGCGCATGTGAAGTTCCTCTTCGCGACGACCGAGGCGGACAAGCTGCCCGTCACCGTGCTTTCGCGCTGCCAGCGCTTCGACCTGCGCCGCATCACCGTGCCGCTGCTGATCCAGCAGTTCACCGACATCTGCAAGGCCGAGGGCGTTCTCGCCGATGCCGAAGCCCTGGCGATGATCGCCGCGGCGGCCGAGGGCTCGTCGCGCGACGGCCTGTCGATCCTCGACCAGGCGATCGCTCATGCCGATCTCGATTCGGACGGCAAGGTCAGCGCCGAACAGGTTCGCGACATGCTCGGCCTGGCCGACAAGAGCGTCCAGCGCCGGCTGTTCGCCGCGTTGCTGGCGAGCGACGGCGGCACTCTGCTCGATCTCGTCGCACAGCAGTTCTCGCTCGGGGTCGAGCCGCTGGCGCTGATGCGCGGGGCGATGGACCTGACCCACAAGGTCACCGTCGCGCAGATCGGCGGTCATGCCGCCGACTCCGCTTCGGCCGAGGAGCGCGAGACGATCGAGGGCTGGGCCAAGGGGCTCAGCGCCGGCCAGTTGCACCGCCTCTGGCAGCTTCTGCTCAAGGGTTTCGACGAGGTCCGCACCGCGCCCGATCCGCTGGTCGCGGCGCAGATGGCGCTGCTGCGCGTCATGCATGCGACCGACATGCCCGATCCCGGCCAACTCGCGCGCAAGCTCGACGAGCTTGCCTCGCGCCCGGTGGTGATGGCCGCTTCGGTCGACGGCAGCCCGGCGCCGGCCGCCTCGGCGGTGGCGCTACCGTGGGAAGCGCTGGTCGAGCGGGTCAAGGACATCGAGTTCGGGCTGGCGACGCGCATGGAAATGCAGGTCCGCGTGGTCGAACTGACCGCGGATACGCTGCGCTGGTCACAGCCGCCGGGCTTTTCCGAGGACATGTCGCGCGAGATGCGCGTGGCGCTCGACAAGGCCACAGGCCAGAATGCGACAGGTCAGGGCTGGACCGTCGAGCGCTGCGACGCGCCGGGGCAGCCGACGCTGATCGAGCAGCGCGATGCCGTCAAGGCCGCGAACGAGGAGGCCGTGCGCCGCTCGCCGCTGGTCGAGGCAGTCTTCGCGGCTTTCCCCGACGCGCAGGAAATGAATGAAAGCGACGACGCCCAGTTCGGTCGCAAATGGAGTCAGAGACGATGAAATCGATGGAAGAGATGATCCAGGCCGCCCAGCAGGCAGCCGAGACCATCCAGAAGCAGATGAACGAGACCCAGGGCAAGCTCGACGGGATCGAGGTCGAAGGCCTCTCGGGCGGCGGACTCGTCAAGATCCGCTGCTCGGCCAAGGGCCGCGTCATCGGCGTCACCATCGACGACAGCCTGATGACCCCGTCGGAAAAGCCGATCCTCGAAGACCTGATCGCCGCGGCCTACAACGACGCGCGCGTCAAGGCGGACTCGGTCGCAAACGAGGAAATGGCCAAGGCGCAGCAGGGCCTCGGCCTGCCGCCGGGCTTCAAGATGCCCTTCTAATAGCGGTTTCAGAGACCAGCCGTTCCCTGCTAGCGGCCTGGCGTTGGCTCGCTGTCATCAAGCGGTCTCGACTCCAACATAGCATTGCATGGTAAAGTCATCGCCGCCGCGAAATGGCGGCGAGGCTTCTTCCTGGGCAGGAGGATTACCATGCGCGTGCAGAACGAGAGATCGTCGGTCGGCAAGATCGTGCCATCGGCGGTTCGTGCGAACACCGCCGCCAGCGATCACCGCGGCGCGGTTCATCACCACCGTCACGACATCGGCGAAGACATCGCCGCACTCGACGAGCACTGGGTGTTCCGCAAGGCGCGCTAGCCTAGCCAGCCCAGCACCATCGCCGTCAGCGGATTGGCCGGATCAGCTAGCAGCTTGGCCGTGAGGCCCAGGCACATGACGATCAGCAGCGGCCGCACGGTGCCAGCGCCGAAGCGGATTGCGGTATGCGCGCCGACCTGACCGCCGGCGAGCGCGCCCACGGCCATGGCGAGGCCTACTGTCCAGACGACGTGCCCGCTGGCGATCAGCACGGCGAGGCCGGCCACGTTGCTCGCGAAGTTGAGCAGCTTGGTATGTGCGACCGCGCGCGTCACACCGAGCCCGAACACCGCGACCAGGCCCGTGATGAAGAACGAGCCCGTGCCCGGCCCGAAGAAGCCGTCATAGCCGCCGATCACGAAGGCCATGGCGAGCAGCAGCGGCGGCCCGGCGAGGACGTGGCGGTCCTCGTCGGTCATCTTCGGCGCGAGCAGGAAATAGGCGGCCATCGCGATGAGCAGCAGGGGGATCAGCCCCGATAGGAAATGCGGGTCGATCAGGGTCAGCAGGAAGGCGCCCGTCGCCGAACCCGTGAACGAGGCGAGCGCGGGCAGGGCAAAGCGCTTGAAGTCGATCTGCCCCTTGCGCGCGAAAGCGAAGACCGCGCCACCCGTGCCGAACGAGCTCTGCAGCTTGTTGGTGGCGATCGCCGCGACCGGGGGCAGCCCCGCGGCGAGCAGCGCCGGGATCGTCAGCAGCCCGCCGCCACCGGCGATCGCGTCGATCGTGCCGGCGAGGAAGGCGACGCCCACGAGCAGGGCGATGATGTCGATGCCGAGGTCCATCGTCCGGCTTTAACGGCTACCGCAGCAAAGCGGAATGCGTCGATTGGCCTATCCGAAATAGAAGTAGGCAGCGACCTTCTGCTTCGGAGCGACAATTATGATGCCCTCGCGATTGGCCGTGACCGTGTAAAAGCTGCCGGGACTGGTCAATGCCTGCGAAATCTCCCGGCTATGGAAGTCATCGCCCGAACCGTTGTTGCAACCGCCCATGGCGTAAAGCCCGAAGATGGTTTCCCGCGCCCCTTCACCGTTTCTGGCAAGGTCGATCGTGCCCGGTGTTTCCCGCCATTCCTGGTAAGGGTTGCTGCTGTTTTCCGTGCGAGGCGCTGGTCCATCGCGAAGGAATCCGATCCGTTCATGCTCAAGACGGGTCGCCGCCCTGTCGGACAGGCGATAGACCGCCGCCTGACAGCCCTCGAGCAAGCCAAACGTACTGTCGGCGGCGAGCACCGCATCGGTCTCGATCGTCATGGGGAGGACGAGATTTTCCCAATCCCACAAGGGCCTCGTCCACCAGCCCAGCGCGACTGCCAGCCCGATCGCCAGAAGGCAGCCGACCGGGCGTCGGCGCGGCGCATCCGTCGCTTCGGGAGACGTGTCGTTCATCGACCCAACCTAGCTTCGCGCCATTAGCGTTTCATTACCGAACACCGCCACGGCCCATCCACAGCCTCTGGTCTCACGACCATTGCGCGCCGCGCACCTGCATCCCATATCATGCGGGAACGCCGGAACTCTCCGGCAGGCGCGCTTCCCGTGCGCCGTAGTGGGTGGATACTGACCGTGAATTTGCTTCCCCGCTTCCCCTCCTTCCCCTGCGCGACATTGTCGTTTTCCCCGGCATGGTCGTGCCGCTGTTCGTCGGCCGCGAGAAATCGGTTGCCGCGCTCGAAGCGGCGATGACCGGCGACAAGGACATCTTCCTGCTCGCCCAGCTCGATCCGGGCTGCGACGATCCCGATCGCGACGATCTCTACGACACCGGCGTGATCGCGCGCGTTCTCCAGCTGCTCAAGCTGCCCGACGGCACCGTCCGCGTGCTCGTCGAAGGCCAGCAGCGCGCGCAGCTCCAGTCCTTGCGCACCGAACAGGGCGCCAGCGGCGAAATGCTCGTTGCCCAGGTCGAGGCTGTGGAGCCGGCCGAGACCGAGGGCGCCGAAGTCTCGGCGATGATGCGCTCGGTCGTCGATCAGTTCGGCGAATATGCCAAGCTCAACAAGAAGCTCTCGCAGGATGCGGGCGAGCAGCTCGGCGACATCGAGGACGCCTCTAAGCTCGCCGACACGATCGCCGCGCAGCTTTCAGCCAAGGTTTCCGACAAGCAGTCCCTGCTGACCGAGATCGACGCGCTCAAGCGGCTCGAGATGGTCTTTTCCTTCATGGAGGGTGAGCTCGGCGTGCTGCAGGTCGAGCGCAAGATCCGTGGCCGCGTGAAGCGGCAGATGGAGAAGACGCAGCGCGAATACTACCTCAACGAGCAGCTCAAGGCGATCCAGTCCGAGCTCGGCGGCGGAGAGGGCGATGAAGCCAACGAGATCGCCGAGCTGGCCGAGAAGATCGAGAAGCTCAAACTCTCGAAGGAAGCCCGCGCCAAGGCCACGGCCGAGCTCAAGAAGCTCAAGTCGATGCAGCCGATGAGCGCCGAGGCGACCGTCATCCGCAACTACCTCGACGTGCTGCTCGGCCTGCCCTGGGGCAAGAAGAGCAAGCTCAAGAAGGATATCGCCGCGGCTCAGGCCGTGCTCGACGACGATCACTACGCGCTCGAGAAGGTCAAGGACCGGATCGTCGAGTATCTGGCCGTCCAGGCGCGCACCAACAAGCTGAAGGGGCCGATCCTGTGCCTCGTCGGCCCGCCGGGCGTCGGCAAGACCTCGCTGGGCAAGTCGATCGCCAAGGCGACCGGCCGCCAGTTCATCCGCCAGTCGCTGGGCGGCGTGCGCGACGAGGCCGAGATCCGCGGTCACCGCCGCACCTACATCGGCTCGCTGCCGGGCAAGATCGTCACCAACCTGCGCAAGTCGGGCGCCAGCAATCCGCTGTTCCTGCTCGACGAGATCGACAAGCTGGGCCAGGATTTCCGCGGCGATCCGGCCTCGGCGCTGCTCGAGGTGCTCGATCCCGAACAGAACGCCAAGTTCCAGGACCACTACCTCGAACTCGACATCGACCTGTCGGACGTGATGTTCGTCTGCACGGCGAACAGCCTGAACCTGCCGCAGCCGCTGCTCGACCGCATGGAGATCATCCGGCTCGAGGGCTATACCGAGGACGAGAAGGTTGAGATCGCGACGCGGCACCTGATCGCCAAGCAGATCGAGGCGCACGGGCTCAAGAAGGGTGAGTTCACCCTGACCGAGGAAGGCCTGCGCGACCTGATCCGCTATTACACCCGCGAGGCCGGCGTCCGCACGCTCGAGCGCGAGATCGCCAAGCTCGCGCGCAAGTCGCTGCGCCAGATCCTCGAGGGCAAGGTGACCGGCGTCACCGTCACGCCCGAGAACCTCGGCGACTTCGCCGGGGTGCGCAAGTATCGCCACGGCATGTCGGACGACGAGCACCAGGTCGGCGCGGTCACGGGCCTCGCCTGGACCGAGGTCGGCGGCGAGCTGCTGACGATCGAAAGCGTCACCGTGCCCGGAAAGGGCGCGGCGCGCACCACGGGCAAGCTCGGCGAGGTCATGACCGAAAGCGTCCAGGCGGCTTACAGCTTCGTCAAGGCGCGCAGCCCGGCCTACGGCATCAAGCCGTCGATCTTCGCGCGCAAGGACATCCATATCCACCTGCCCGAAGGCGCGGTGCCCAAGGACGGCCCTTCGGCGGGCATCGGCATGGTCACCTCGATCGTCTCGACCTTGACGGGCATTCCCGTCCGCGCCGACGTGGCGATGACCGGCGAGGTCACCCTGCGCGGCCGCGTGCTGCCGATCGGTGGTCTCAAGGAAAAGCTGCTCGCGGCGCTGCGTGGCGGGATCACGACCGTGCTGATTCCCGAGGAGAACAAGAAGGATCTCGCCGAGATCCCCGCCAACGTGAAGGAGGGGCTGGATATCATCCCCGTCAGCCACGTCGACGAAGTGCTCGCCAGGGCGCTCACGCAGCCGCTGGAAGCCATCGAGTGGACCGAGGCGGACGAACTGGCGAGCCAGTCGGCGGCGCCTCCAGCCAATGCTCCGTCGGCATCGCCGACCGCGCACTGATCCGGCGACATAGTATTGTTGCACTGCGGCGACTCGGAACCTGTTCCGGGTCGCCGTTTCGCATGGGGCCGGAGCGTCGGGGGCAAAATCGCGTTCTTTGCCCAAAAGCGCGGAAATTAGGGAAGATTCAAGGCCTGGAGCCACCATTTCGCTTTGACAGCTTCCGGAAAACTCGCTCAATTCGCGCCGCTTATTGGAGAGGCGAAATCGGTTTCGGTTCCACTGAAAGGTAGGGGGTTTCCATAATGAACAAAAACGATCTCATCGGCGCGGTCGCGGATACCAGCGGTCTGACGCGCAGCGATGCCACGAAGGCTGTCGAAGGTATCTTCGAAGCCATCACGGGCGCGCTCAAGAAGGGCGACGAAGTTCGCCTGGTTGGTTTCGGTACGTTCTCTGTCGCCAAGCGCAAGGCCTCGACCGGCCGCAACCCCCGCACCGGAGAGCCGATGAAGATCAAGGCTTCATCGCAGCCGAAGTTCAAGGCCGGCAAGGGTCTCAAGGACGCGGTCAACTAAGCGTCCTATTCGCGCGGCATGCCTCTCGCCGCGCCACGAAAATAAAAAAGATTGGGAGTACCGGTGCCGCGTCTGACCCTCAGACGCGGCATTCTCATTTTTACGTCCCCAGCTTGATCAGCGCCGTAGGCGCTGCCGGCGTGCGCAGGTTCACGGCCCAGTCTAGCTTCTGCCCGGCCGGATCGGTTTGCGGCCCCTCATCGGTGTTGTTTGCCAGGATCGTGCCATCGGTGCGGACGGTGAACGTGCCGTCGGCCTGGGAGACGGGCGGCGCATTGTCCTTCGCACCCATCATCGAACGGAACGGCTCGCCGCCCGACGCCGGAGCGAAACCCGGTGCATCGATGCGGACCGTGCCGTCGTTGCGCAGGGCGATCTGCACGAAGGCATTGGCCATCGGGAAACGCTCGATCGTCGGGAAGGTGAAGTCGTGGTCGAGCCGCCCCGAGATCGCGAAGTCGACGTCGAACAGCCCATCGCCCTTGTAGTCGACGCGCTTCCAGCCGGCCTGGCGCCGCAGCCGCGCGGCGAGCTCTTCGGCCGCCTTGGGGCTGCTCGGATCGATCCCGCCGAGGATCGCGCGCATCGACTGCGCGTCCTGCCGCCGCTTTTCCGCTGACCGCGCCTGCTCTTCTTCCCAGGCCTGCTTCTGCTTGGCCAGGTCCTCTTCGGTGCAGGGGCGCTCGTCGAAGCTGTCGTCCTTGTAGCAGGTCTCGGCGGTGAAACTCTCGGGCGCCTTGTTCGCCTCCTCGGCCAGCTTGCTCAGTGCGAGCATGTGGATCTCGCCCGTATAGGCGAAGCTGAACTGCCCATCCTTGCGCAAGTCGAGCGTCGAGGTGAACTTGCCCGGCGCGAAGAGACAGGCCGACAGAAGCAGGCTGATCAGGGCGAGCACGATGCCACCCGTTCGCGGCACGAAAATGGGCTGCATCGATTCTCTCCCCTTTGCGAGTGTCCGCCTCTTATCGCGTGGCGACCGCGTAGAGTGCAATGGCCGCGGCGTTCGAGACATTGAGGCTTTCCATCGCCTCGCTGATCGGCAGCCTGGCGAGCGCGTCGCAGTGCCCGGCGATGTTCTGGCGCATGCCTTCGCCCTCGGCGCCGAGCACCAGCGCGACAGGGCCGGCGGGCAGGGCCTCGGCCAGGCTGGACTTCGCCTCGCCGGCCAGGCCGATGCGCCAGTAGCCCGCTTCGGCGATCTCCTCGAGTGCGCGTGCGAGGTTCACCACGCGGATCCAGGGGACGACCTCCAGCGCGCCCGAGGCCGACTTCGCGACCACGCCCGATTCGGGCGGTGCGTGGCGATCCTGGGTGACGATCGCGCAGGCGTTGAAGGCCGCGGCCGAGCGCAGGATCGCGCCGACATTGTGCGGATCGGTGACCTGGTCGAGAATCAGCAGCGGCCGGGTGGGATCGCCTTCCAGGATGTCGCCGAGAAAGATGTCGTCGAGCGGCGCGCATTCGAGCACGAGGCCCTGATGGGGCGCGTCGCGCGCCACCAGTCGGGCGAGATCGGCCGCTTGGGCATATTCGACCGGGAAGTTGGCGGGCAGTTCGCCGTCGAGCGAATCGATGCCTTCGCGTGTTGCCCAGAGCTTGTGGTGGTTGCGATCGGGATTCTTGAGCGCGGCCTCGACCGCGTGGCGACCCCAGAGTCGCACCTGGCCGGTGCTTGCGCGCCCGCTGCCGCGGCCGCCTTTCATCCGGCCGGCGCGTCCGCGCAGGGCTCGCTTCGGGCGATCTTCTTTGCCGGCGCTCATGTCATGTCCTTTTATATTCGCGTGAAACACCGCGCTCCTGCCAGTCGCCCCATTGACAGGCAAGGCTCGCTTCGCCATGAGCGCGCCTCTCGGCCGGAAGGCTCCCTTGTGGAGCCGCACGAAGCGGGGTTTACCCCGCACCGGCAACCGGTGTGGACAGGTGGCCGAGTGGTTAAAGGCAGCAGACTGTAAATCTGCCCGTGCAAGCGTACGCTGGTTCGAATCCAGCCCTGTCCACCACCGACCTCTGCGCCCTTCGGGGCGATCCTCCTTCCTCGATAGTCACCGGCTTGGCAGGTTTTCTGTGGGCTGCTAGACAGCGCCACGGGATGAAGCAACCTCCCGTCCAGGCCCCGTCGCCCAAGTGTTGCCTTGATCGTCCGCAGTGCTGCGGACGAAAGGCATGAGGCGAATGTGACCGGCGTTTCCGAAAAACCGAATTTTCCCGAACTGGTGCGCGTCTGCGCGCGCATCGGCTTTCTCAGCTTCGGCGGGCCCGCGGGCCAGATCGCACTGATGCACCGCGAACTCGTCGAAGAGCGTGGCTGGGTCAGCGAGGCGCAGTATCTCCACGCGCTCAACTTCTGCCATCTCCTGCCCGGACCCGAGGCCCAGCAACTCGCGACATGGATCGGCTGGAAGCTCCACGGTCTGCGTGGCGGCCTCGCGGCCGGCCTGCTGTTCGTGCTGCCCGGCGCGCTCGTCATCCTCGCGCTGTCGATGCTCTATGCCTGGTCGGCCCAGGTGGAGTGGTTCGTCGCGCTGTTTCTCGGGATCAAGGCGGCCGTTCTTGCGATCGTTGTCCAGGCGCTGATGCGAATCGCCGGCAGGGCGCTCAACACCCGTTTTAAGAAGGCGTTGGCGGTCGTGGCCTTTCTCGCCCTGTTCTTCCTCGACCTGCCGTTTCCGCTCGTCGTGCTGGGATCGGGGGCGATCGGCATGGTGGTCGCCGCGGTTCGGCCCGAATGGCTCGCGCTGAAGCCGCTGGGCGCTCCGCCGGCCGCGAGCCCGCGGCCCTGGAGGCAGACCGTGACCGCGGTTTTGGTCTGGAGCGCGGTCTGGGCCCTGCCTATGGGCCTCGTGCTGTTGGTGCTCGGGCGGGACCACGTGCTCTGGCACGTCGGCGTGTTCTTCTCGCAGCTCGCGATCGTCACCTTCGGGGGCGCCTATTCGGTGCTGGCCTATATGGCGCAGGAGGCGGTGCACGGCTTTGGCTGGCTGTCGGCGGGTGAAATGGCGGATGGGCTCGGTCTTGCCGAGACGACGCCGGGCCCGCTGATCATGGTCACGCAATTCGTCGGCTATCTGGCGGCTTTTCGCGCGCCCGAACCGTTCACGCCGCTGGTCGCGGGGATGCTCGGTGCGGCGTTGACCACCTGGGTGACTTTCGTGCCCTGCTTCCTGTGGATATTCGCCCTGGCGCCGTGGATCGAGCGGCTGGAGCATGCCCGGCGGCTCAATGGCGGCCTCGCCGCGCTGACGTCGGCCGTGGTCGGCGTCATCGCCAATCTCAGCCTGTGGTTCATGCTCCACGTTCTGTTCGCGCGCGTGGGCGAGTTCCGGATCGGTCCTCTGCGGCTCTACGCGCCCGACTGGCCGACATTCGACTGGCGCGCCGCACTCCTCGCCGCGCTCGCCGCGGTGCTTATCTTCCGGTTCCGGCTCAACGTCATCAAGGTGCTCGTGATCGCCGCGCTCGGCGGGCTGATTCTGGCGCGGATCGGCTGACCTGCACGACGAGGCCGGGGGATGGTCCCCCAAAAGAAGCCCCGCTCGATTGGGCGGGGCTTTAGGGGACGAGGGGCTGTTCTTCCCTCGGGGTCGTGCCGCGCCGGTTATGTGTGGGGTGCGCGGCAGAGGTATAACGCGCGAACGACCGATTTGTGTCCACCAGGCAGCATATCGACGACAGTTATGCCCGAGCCCTGGCGCTCGCGGCGGGCTTCTCCCGCGCGAAGACTCGGGCTGCGCTTGGCAATCGCGCGGGCACTACCTAATACCCCCGGCATGGCAGGTGAAATTCTCGACAATCAAGGGCGCGGCGAAGCAAGCTGGCGCTGGCCCGCAATCCATCCAGAGGCGCGCAAGTTCGCGGCGATAGCGGCGGTGCTCTGCGCGCTCTTCGCGTTCCTCGCCTGGGAGACCGTGGCCTGGCCGATGGGCCTCCTGGTGTTCTGCATCTGCGCGTTCTTCCGCGATCCGCAACGCGTCACGCCGCAGGGCGATCGCTACATCGTCGCCCCGGCCGACGGTCTCGTGACCCTGATCCAGAAGGTGCCGCCACCGCGCGAACTGGCGATCGACGACGGTTCGGCCGCGGCGCGGCTCGGCGAGGCGCCGGTCACGCGCATCTCTATCTTCATGTCGGTGTTCGACGTCCACATCAACCGCGCCCCGATCGGCGGCACGGTGCGCCGGGTGATCTATATCCCCGGCCGTTTCCTCAACGCCGACCTCGACAAGGCCAGCGAGGAGAACGAGCGTCAGCACATCCTGATCGAGCGCGGTGACGGCACCGCGATCGGCTTCACCCAGATCGCCGGTCTCGTCGCGCGACGTATCGTGCCCTTCGTCAAGCCGGGCGACATGCTCGCAGCCGGTCAGCGCGTCGGCCTGATCCGTTTCGGCAGCCGCGTCGACGTCTACCTGCCAGAGGGCACCGACTCGCGGGTCTTGCTCGGCCAGAAGATCGTCGCGGGCGAGACGATCCTTGCAGAGATCGGCCAGGCTGGCCCGATCGAAGGGATCATGCAGTGACGGAAACCGACCCGCGCCGGCCCTCGCGCCGTCTGCGCGGCGGGCTGACCTTGCGGGCGATGGTGCCGAACGCGATCACCGCGGCGGCACTCTGCGTCGGACTGACCGGTATCCGCTTCGCGATCGCGCGCGATTTCGAGCAGGCTGTCCAACTCGTGATCCTCGCGGGCGTGCTCGACGGTATCGACGGTCGTGCGGCGCGACTGCTCAACGCGCAGTCGCGCTTCGGCGCCGAACTCGACAGCCTGGCCGATTCGATCTCGTTCGGCGTCGCGCCGGCGCTGATCATCTATCTGTGGACCCTGCAGTCGCTGCCCAGCGTCGGCTGGTTCGCCGCGCTGGCCTTCGCGATCTGCTGCGTGTTGCGCCTTGCGCGGTTCAATGCGCGCATCGATTCCGAAAATCAGCCGCACAAATCAGCCGGTTTCCTTACGGGCGTGCCCGCGCCCGTCGGCGCCGGGCTGGCCTTCCTGCCGATGTATCTGTGGATGGCGAGCGGTCACCACGAAATCTTCGCCGCGCCGATCCTCGTTGCTATCTGGCTCGCGCTGATCGCCTTCCTGATGATCTCGAGCGTGCCGACCCTGTCCTGGGGAAAGCTGCGGCCGCGGCGCAATATCCGGCTGGAGATGATTGCCTTTGCCGGTCTGCTCGTCGCTGCGCTCGTCACAGAGCCCTGGCTCACGCTGGTGGTGATCTGCGCCGCCTATCTTTTGCTGATCCCCGTGGGACTGGTCAGCTATTCCCGGATCAGGCGGCCGCGGGAAGCGCGGGCCGCGAAGGATTCCGGCGCACCGCTCTGAACTGCGGATGCAGGACGGTGGCGCTGGTGCGCACGGTAACCTCCTCGATCGTCACGCGCACTTCGCGCCATTCGCTATGGCCGACGAGTTCGCGGCGGAGTGCGAGGGCCTGGCGACCGTAACGGCGCCAGCTCGCGGCCATGACCGAAGCGGCCAGCAGGCCCGAAGCGGTGAACAGCGTCGTCAGGAGAACTGCAAGCATCTCGAAAACCCTTCGCCTCGGCACTCTGGTTTCAGAGTGGAAATCGTGTGGATAACCGCGGTAGAACCGGTTATGTTCCGGATGAAGCGAATATGTTCCTGTTTTGTTCCGACGGTCAAGCCCATTTTGCGGCCGTTTGCGCTTTTGCTGCGATGGGCTGAGGTCTTCGCAGGAAATTCAACCACTTAAGGTTATGCGAAAAATGAGGCTCGGCGCCTTCGCCGGGCCTTTGGCGCCGTCAGGCGACTGCGCGTCGCGGCAAACGGTTGCTGACGCGGTGAGTCACGGGCTTGGGGCCATGACGATGCCGCAGCGGGCTCCGCGGCGCACGCACGAGCACGCGATGTTCGCGCAAGGTCAGCCTGACTTCATCGGTAAAGATCGGCTGCCGCAGGGCTGCGCGCAATTCCGCGAGCGGTGCAAGGGCCTGACGGAAACTGGCGGCGATCGCGGCGAGGGCGAAGCCGCCCAGACCGGCAAAGACGAAATCCAACAACACGGACATGGACCTGCTCCTGATGCGTGCCCCGCAACTTGCCCCCGTGCTGTGCCCTAACCTGTGGAAAACCTGTTCAAATCCTGGTGAGGGCTTTCTATCACGGAGTTTTACCTAGGTAAAACTACTATTGCGCAGAAAGGATCCATTAACGCCTTGATCGTGCGCAAAAACCTTCGGGAGGGCGGGGGTTTTGACGAAATTGTCGCTGGATTTGTCGGTCAAATCGGACTAAGGGCGCCGCTTCCGCAGGTCGGTGTGCCCAATTTAGGGCATCCGGCGCAGCGGAAATCCACATGGGAAGCGCCACACACCGGTGCCGCAGCGGGCTATCCGCACGGTTCCAGCTTCCCAGAGGTCCAAACCGGAAAGGAATTATCCTATGGCGGCTCCTACCGTCTCCATGCAGCAATTGATCGAGGCCGGCGCGCACTTCGGCCACCAGACCCACCGCTGGAATCCGCGGATGAAGCCGTACATCTTCGGCGCGCGCAACGGTGTCCACATCCTCGATCTGTCGCAGACCGTGCCGCTTTTCGCGCGCGCGCTCGACTTCATCTCGGCCACCGTCGCCGCCGGCGGCAAGGTGCTCTTCGTCGGCACCAAGCGCCAGGCGCAGCAGCCGATCGCCGATGCCGCCCGCGCGGCCGGCCAGCACTTCGTCAACCACCGCTGGCTGGGCGGCATGCTCACCAACTGGAAGACCATCTCGGGCTCGATCAAGCGTTTCAAGGCGCTCGAAGAGCAGCTCTCGGGCGACACCGCGGGTCTGACCAAGAAGGAAGTCCTTCAGCTGACGCGCGAGCGTGACAAGCTCGAGCTGTCGCTCGGCGGTATCCGCGACATGGGCGGCATTCCCGACGTGATGTTCGTGATCGACGCCAACAAGGAAGAGCTGGCGATCAAGGAAGCCAACGTCCTGGGTATTCCGGTCGTCGCGATCCTCGATTCGAACGTCTCGCCCGACGGCATCGCTTTCCCGATCCCGGCAAACGACGACGCCAGCCGCGCCATCCGCCTCTACTGCGACGCGGTGAGCCAGGCTGCCAAGAAGGGCGGCCGCGACGCCGTCGTCTCGTCGGGTGCCGATTTCGGTGCGCTCGAGAACCCGCTGGCCGAAGAGGCCATCGAGGAAACGGCTGAGGCCCCCGCGGCCTGATCGATGCCCGCCGCCCCTGCACGGGGGCGGCTGTCATCAAGTTGTCGCGCTCCGGGCTCACGGGCCCGGGCGCATCACAAGCTTTTCTACAAGAGGAAATCCGCAATGGCCTATACCGCCACTGACGTGAAGAACCTGCGCGAGCGCACCGGCGCCGGCATGATGGACTGCAAGAAGGCTCTCGACGAGACCGGCGGCGACATGGAAGCTGCCGTCGACAGCCTGCGCGCCAAGGGCCTTGCCGCAGTTGCCAAGAAGTCCAGCCGCACTGCGGCCGAGGGTCTCGTCGGCGTCGCCGTTTCGGGCACCAAGGGCGTGGCCGTGGAAGTCAACTCGGAGACGGACTTCGTCGCCAAGAACGACCAGTTCCAGGACTTCGTCCGCAACACGACTCAGGTCGCGCTCGAGACGGGTACGTCGGACGTCGAGGCCCTCAAGGCCTCGGCCTATCCGGGCGGCGGCACGGTCACGGACACGCTGACCAACAACGTCGCGACGATCGGCGAGAACCAGCAGGTTCGCCGCATCAAGCAGGTCGCGGTGTCGCAGGGCATCGTCGTGCCTTACATGCACAATGCTGCCGCGCCGAACCTCGGCAAGATCGGCGTGCTCGTCGCGCTCGAATCGGAAGCCGGTGCCGACGTGCTCGAGCCGCTGGGCAAGCAGATCGCCATGCACATCGCCGCGGCCTTCCCGCTGGCGCTGAACGCTGAAGATCTCGACGCCGACACCCTGGCCCGCGAGCGCAAGATCGCGGCCGAGAAGGCAGCCGAGAGCGGCAAGCCCGCCGAGGTCCAGGCCAAGATGGTCGACGGCGCCGTGGCGAAGTATGCCAAGGACAACGCGCTGCTCTCGCAGTTGTTCGTCATCGACAACAAGACCCCGATCGCTCAGGTCGTCGAGCAGGCCGGCAAGGCCGCCGGCACCAAGATCGTGCTCAAGGACTACGTTCGCTTCCAGCTCGGCGAAGGCATCGAGAAGGAAGTCAGCGACTTCGCGGCCGAAGTCGCCGCGGCTGCCGGTCTGAACTGATCGCGCACCCTCTCCGTTCCGCTTCGGCGGAGCGGGGAGGGGCCATCGGGCCTTGCGGGGTCCGTCGCCTCCCTCGCTCTGCGCCGGGGAGGATTTTTTACGCCCAGCGCGCACTTGGCAGCCCCCCGCTTAGGGTTATAAGGGCCGCCTTCCCGCCAAACGGACGCTTTTGCACCCATGAGCTCGCCCAGCTACAAACGCATCCTGCTAAAGCTCTCCGGCGAAGTCCTGATGGGTAACCAGCAGTACGGCATCGACCCGGAGTTCGTCGCCGAGCTCGCGCTGGAAGTAAAGCAGGCCAAGGATAGCGGCCTCGAGGTCTGCCTGGTCATCGGCGGCGGCAACATCTTCCGCGGCATGGCCGGCGCGGCCAAGGGCATGGACCGCGCCCAGGCCGACTACATGGGCATGCTGGCGACGGTAATGAACGCGCTCGCCATGCAGAATGCGCTCGAGCAGATCGGCGTACAGACGCGTGTGCAGTCGGCCGTACAGATGGACGCGGTCTGCGAGCCGGTGATCCGCCGCCGCGCCGAGCGCCATCTGGAGAAGGGCCGCGTGGTGATCTTCGCCGCCGGCGTCGGCGCGCCTTACTTCACCACCGACAGCGGCGCTGCGCTGCGCGCGGCCGAGATGCGCTGCGACGCCTTGCTCAAGGGCACCAGCGTCGATGGCGTCTACGATGCCGATCCTAAGACCGATCCAAACGCCAAGCGTTACGATGCGGTCGATTACGACACAGTCTTGGCAAACAATCTCAAGGTTATGGACGCCTCGGCCGTGGCGCTGTGCCGCGACAACAACATTCCGATCGTCGTGTTCTCGATCCGCGAGAAGGGCAATCTTGCCCGCGTTCTCGTTGGCGAGGGCGTACAGACGATCGTGCAGAAGGGAGCCTGAACATGGCCAAGTACGACAAAGCGGATCTCGAGCGCCGCATGAAGGGCGCCGTCGAAGCGCTGCGGCATGACCTTTCGGGCCTGCGTACCGGGCGTGCGAACACCGCGCTGCTCGATCCGATCACGGTCACGGTCTATGGTTCGCAGATGCCGCTGAACCAGGTGGCGACGGTTTCCGCGCCCGAGCCGCGGCTGCTGTCGGTGCAGGTCTGGGACAAGACCAACATCGGCCCCGTCGAAAAGGCGATCCGTTCGGCCGGCCTCGGGCTCAACCCGATCAACGATGGCAACAACATCCGCCTGCCGATCCCCGATCTGACCGAGGACCGTCGCAAGGAACTTGCCAAGCTCTCGCACCAATATGCTGAAAAGGCTCGTGTTGCGATCCGCAACGTCCGCCGTGACGGCATGGATGCGCTCAAGGCCGACGAGAGCAAGAAGGAAATCGCCGAGGACGAGCGTAAGCGCGGCGAGGCCGAGGTCCAGAAGCTGACCGACGACCAGATCAAGGCGCTCGACGAGGTCGCGGCGCAGAAGGAAAAAGAAATCCTCACCCAGTGATCCTTCGTCAAGCTCAACAAGAGCCGAAGGGAGGGGCCGTGACCACCGCGAAGCATGTCGCGATCATCATGGACGGCAACGGGCGCTGGGCGAAGAAGCGCCATCTGCCGCGCGTCGTCGGCCATCAGCGTGGTGTCGAGGCCGTGCGCAAGCTCGTTCGGGCCGCGCGCGCGATGGGGCTCGAAGCGCTGACTCTCTATGCCTTCTCGACCGAGAACTGGCGGCGGCCCGAGGACGAGATCTCGGCGCTGATGGGGCTGCTCAAGCGCTTCATCCTGAGCGATCTCGAAGAATTCGCCGCGGATAATGTGCGGCTCAAGATTATCGGCGATTACAAGGCCTTGCCGGTCGATATTGTAGAGCTGATCGAAGGCGCGGTCGCGCGTACCGCGAGCAATACCGGCTCGACCCTGGCGGTCGCGCTCAACTATGGCGCGCAGGACGAGATCGCCCGCGCCGCGCGCGCCGCAGCGGCCAAGGGCGAGATCACGCCCGAGACGATCGCGGCCGAGCTCGACACCGCCGACTTGCCACCGCTCGACCTGCTTATCCGCACGTCCGGCGAGATTCGACTGTCGAACTTCCTGCTGTGGCAGGCGGCCTACGCGGAGATGTGGTTCACCGAGGTGCTCTGGCCCGATTTCACCCCCGCGCATCTCGAAGAGGCGCTGGCGGCCTTTGCCGATCGGGAGCGTCGTTATGGAGGGCGCTGACCGCAAGGCCAAGGGCGCGTCCGATCTCGGCGTGCGCGCGGCTTCGGCCGTGGTCATGCTCGCGGTTGCGGGCGTGGCGTTGTGGCTGGGCGGCACTGTCTGGTCGGTCTTCGTCCTGGCGATCGCCGCGGGCGTCATGTGGGAATGGTCGCGGCTGACCTTGCGGATGACCGACGAGGTCGCGCCGCGGGTGATCTGGATACTCGTCGGCATCGTCTACATTACGGTTGCCGCGCGGATGCTCGAATATGTCCGCGGGCTCGAGCCCGATGGGCTGGTCGGGACCTTGGCGATAGTCGCGGCGGTGATCGCGGTCGACGTCGGCGCCTATTTCGCCGGCCGTTCGATTGGCGGCCCCAAGATTGCCCCCAAGATCAGCCCGTCGAAGACATGGGCGGGGCTCGGCGGTGGCATCGTCGGCGCGACCTTGCTGCTTGCGGCCTACTTCCACCAGACGACCGGTACGCCGAGCGCCGCGATCACCGCCGGGCCGGTCATCGCCGTGATCGCCCAGGCCGGCGACTTCTTCGAGAGCTGGATGAAGCGCCGCGCCGGGGTCAAGGATTCGAGCGCGCTGATCCCGGGCCATGGGGGCCTGTTCGATCGCGTCGACGGCCTGCTGGCCGTGCTTTTCCTGGCGGGAATCCTTCACGCCTTGGGTATGATGTGAAAATGCGCAAGATCTCGATCCTCGGTGCGACCGGCTCGATCGGCGCTTCCACGCTCGATCTGATCCGCCGCGCGCCGCTCGACTGGAAGGTCGTTGCGCTGACCGCCAACGGCAACGTCACCGAATTGGCCAAGCTCGCGCGCGAGTTCGGTGCCGAGATCGCGGTCACCGCCGACGCCGCCTGCCTGCACGACCTGCGCGAGGCACTCGCCGGTAGCGGCATCGAAGCCGCGGGCGGCCCCGCCGCGCTGGTCGAGGCGGCATCGCGCCAGGTCGACATCACGATCGCCGCGATCGTCGGCTGCGCGGGCCTCGCCCCGACCATGGCGGCGATCGAGCAGGGCGGTACGATCGGCCTCGCCAACAAGGAAGCGCTGGTCTCGGCCGGTGACGTCATGACCTCGGCCGTGGCGCGCCATGGCGCCACCCTGCTGCCCGTCGATTCCGAGCACAACGCGATCTTCCAGTGCCTGGCGGGCAACGATCCTGCGCATGTCCGTTCGATCACCCTGACCGCGAGCGGCGGCCCGTTCCGCGACTGGTCGCTTGAGCAACTCGTCGGCGCTACGCCCGCCCAGGCGGTCAGGCACCCGAACTGGGACATGGGTGCCAAGATCAGCGTCGACAGCGCGACCATGTTCAACAAGGGCCTCGAACTGATCGAGGCGCATCACCTGTTTCCGGTGGGGCTCGATAAGCTGCGCATCATCGTCCACCCGCAGTCGGTGGTGCACTCGATGGTCGAATACCGCGACGGCTCGACCCTGGCGCAGCTCGGCCCCTCGGACATGCGCGTGCCGATCGCCTCGGTGCTGGCCTGGCCGCAGCGGATCGAGACGCCGCTGGCACCGCTCGATCTCGCCGCGATCGGTGAGCTGAGCTTCCGTGCGCCGGACGAAACGCGCTTTCCCGCCACTCGGCTCGCGCGGCAGGCCGCCGAGGCGGGCGGGGCGATCCCGGCCGTGCTCAACGCCGCCAACGAGATCGCCGTCGCTGCCTTTCTCGCCGGTCAGATTGGGTTCACGCGCATCGCTGCACATGTCGAGGACGTGCTTTCGTGCTATGCCCCGCCTGCGCCTGCCTGTCTCGCCGACGTTATCGCGGTGGACGCCGAGGCGCGCGACCGTGCCAGAGACCTGATTAACTCGGCGCCGATGGAGCCTGCCTGACTTGAGCCATTCCCCCTCGCTGCTGCTGACCCTGCTCGCCTTCGTCCTGGTGCTGGGGCCGCTCGTGCTGATCCACGAGCTCGGCCACTATCTGGTCGGCCGCTTCTTCGGTGTGAAGGCCGAGGCCTTCTCGATCGGCTTCGGCAAGGAGATCGCGGGCTGGACCGACCGGCGTGGTACGCGCTGGAAGCTCTCGGTGCTGCCGCTGGGCGGTTACGTCCAGTTCGCCGGTGACATGAATGCGGCCTCGATGCCCGATGCCAATGCCGCCGACGGACTGACTCCGGCCGAGCGCGCACAACTGTTCCAGTCCAAGCCGCTCTGGCAGCGCGCGCTGATCGTCGCGGCCGGGCCGGTGACCAACCTGGTCTTCGCGATCGCGATCTTCGCCGCGTTCAACCTGGCCTATGGCAAGGTCGTGGCGACGCCCGAGATCGGTCTTTTCGCCCCCAATTCGACCGCGCAGGCAGCGGGCCTGCGGCTGGGCGACCGCATCGTCGCGATCGACGGTCACACGATCGAGAGCTTCACCGAAATTCCCGAATACGTCGTGCCCTATCCGGGCAAGACCGTCACCCTGGTGGTCGCGCGCGAGGGCCGCCAAATGACGCTGCCCGTGCCCGTGCAGGAGCGGATCGAGCGCGACAAGTTCGGCAACGAGGCGCGCATCGGCCGGATCGGCATCGCCGCCGGCAAGGGCCGGATCGTGCCGGTCGGACCGGGGGAAGCCGTGTCGCTGGCGGTCGATCAGACCGCGGGTATCATCCGCATGACGGTGACCGGCATCGGCCAGATCTTCGCCGGCGATCGTTCGGTCAAGGAACTCGGCGGGCCGATCAAGATCGCCAAGTATTCGGGCGAGCAATTGAGCCTGGGCTGGCAGAAATTCGTCAGTTTCGTCGCGCTGATCTCAATTAATTTGGCATTCATCAACTTGCTGCCAATTCCTGCCCTCGACGGCGGGCACCTGGCTTTCTACGCAGCGGAAGCGGTGCGCCGGAAGCCGTTGGGTCTCCGCAGTCAGGAATGGGCGTTCCGCACGGGCATGGCTTTGGTCCTGGCCCTGATGCTGTTCGTTACGATCAACGATCTGGCCGGACTGCCGCTTTTCGGTGGCTGAGCCGGTCTGGCCGGTGGAGAACTTGCAACTGACAGCCCTCGATACCGACTGACTGCTTGATTGGCCGGGCGCCATCGGGCAGAGGGCTGCGACTGCCTGCGGGAGCGGTAGCGCGGTCGGGTGGGAGGACTGCCTTTTGCCGCAATGTTTCGGACTATTGCCGAACTGTGACGGGATTTAGCGTGTCGATGATGGGAATGACGATGGTTCGCAGCCTTGATTATCGCCGCGCGTCCGGTTTGGCGGCGGCGCTTCTGGGGACCACGATCCTGGCGGGGCAGCCTGTCTACGCCCAGGCTGCGAACACGGCGCCACGCGCTCCGGCTCGCACCGCAGCGCCGGCGCGTCCTGCGGCGCCCGCACCTGTCGTCGTACCGCCCGCGCCGGGCGAGGCCGCGATGCCGATCACGACGCTGACCGTGGTCGGCTCGCAGCGGCTCGAGCCCGACACGATCCTGTCCTACGTCAAGCTGCGCGTGGGCCAGCCCTATACGCAGACCGCGGCCGACCAGGCGCTCAAGGACCTCTTCGCCACCGAGCTCTTCTCCGACGCGCAGGTGCGCAACGACAACGGCAACGTCGTCATCCAGGTGAAGGAAAACCCGGTCGTCAACCGGATCATCCTAGAGGGCAACAAGCGCATCAAGGACGAGAAGATCCTGCCCGAGATCAAGGTCTCGCCGCGCCAGATCTTCACGCGTTCCAAGGTCCGTGCCGACGTGGCGCGCATCATCGAGCTGTACAAGCGCCAGGGCCGCTTCGCCGCCACGGTCGAGCCGAAGATGGTCAGCCTCGAGCAGAACCGCGTCGACATCGTCTTCGAGATCACCGAGGGGCCCAAGTCCAAGGTCCGCCAGATCAACATCATCGGCAACGAGAAGTTCTCCGACGGCGATCTGCGCGGCGAGATGGTCACCAAGCAGGCGCGCTTCACCCGCCTGTTCTCTTCGGGCACCAGTTACGATCCCGATCGCATGGCCTTCGACCAGCAGAAGCTGCGCCAGTTCTACCTGACCCAGGGCTATGCCGACTTCCGCGTGGTTTCGGGCGTGGCCGAGCTGACGCCGGACAAGAAGGACTTCATCATCACTTACGTGGTGGAGGAAGGCGAGCGCTACAAGTTCGGCGACGTCAAGGTCGACAGCCAGCTGCGCGACTTCGACGGCGAGCAGCTCGCCAAGCAGCTGCCGATGAAGGCGGGCGATTGGTACAACGCCAAGTTGGTGGAAGACACCATCGAGAAGCTCAACGAGACCGCCGGCGCCTTCGGCTATGCTTTCGCGGACGTGCGGCCGGACTATGCGCGCTCCAAGGAAGACCTGACGATGGGCGTCACCTTCCAGATCCAGGAAGCGCCGCGCGTCTATGTCGAGCGGATCGACGTCAACGGCAACACGCTGACCCAGGACAAGGTCGTGCGTCGCGAGTTCCGTATCGCCGAGGGCGATGCGTTCAATTCGCTCCAGGTCAAGCGTTCGAGCGCGCGCATCAAGTCGCTCGGCTACTTCCAGGAAAAGTTCGAGGTCGAGCAGAAGCCGGGTTCGGCGCCAGACCGTATCGTGCTCGAAGCCAACGTCGAGGAAAAGCCGACCGGCGAGCTACAGCTTTCGGCGGGCTTCTCGTCGATCGAGAGCTTCATCTTCCAGGCTTCGGTCCAGCAGCGCAATTTCCGCGGCCGCGGCCAGACGATCGGTCTGTCGGGCTCCTATTCGCGCTATTCGAAGTCGATCGAGACGAGCTTCACCGAGCCCTACGTGTTCGACAAGAACGTCTCGGCCTCGGTCTCGATCTACCGCCGCGACTACAACAGCTTCAACTTCGCCAATTCGGATCGCCGCACGACCTACGAGCAGGCGACCACGGGTATGCAGCTGCGCGCGGGCGTGCCGCTGACCGAATACCTGACTGCCGTGGCGAGCTACACGCTGAACTACGACGACATTTCGCTCGATCGCAATCAGTTCTACACCGATCGCCTTAGCGCGGGGAATTTCCGCTGCGACCCGCTCCTCGCGGGCCGATATCTCTGCGAGGCCATCGGCAAACGCACGAGTTCTATCGTCGGCCTGTCGGTGATCTATGACAAGCTCGACAACCGCGTGCGCCCGTCGCGCGGCTTGCTCGCATCGACGAGCGTGGACTTCGCGGGGCTCGGTGGCTCGGTTCGCTACGCGCGCATGCGCGCCAATGCCGCGCACTACTGGCCGGTGGGCAAGGGCTTCATCTTCTCGATCTCGGGCGAGGGCGGCATCATCAAGTCGCTCGACAACAGCGGCAACGCTGCGCTGGGTATCGACGACGTCCGCCTGACCGACCGCTTCTACCTCGGCGAGCCGCAGATGCGGGGCTTCGACATCCGCGGCATCGGTCCGCGCGTCATCCGCAAGTTCTACACCGACACCAATGCCAACGGCATCAACGAGGACGGCGAGTTCTCGGGCGACCGCAATGACTGGGTCGATGACGCGCTGGGCGGCAAGTACTACTATCAGGCGCGTGCCGAACTCGAGATCCCGCTGGGTTCGGGTGCGCGCGAACTCGGCCTGAGGCCCTCGATCTTCGCCGACGTCGGCGCGGTTTGGGGCGTGCGTCGTCCGCTGACCGACGATTTCAAGACCGACCAGTTCATCCCGAGCCGCGACGCCAACGGCATTCCGCAGTATACGGTGATCTGCAACGGTTCGGCCACGCTCGTTTCGAGCGCCAACGGCGCACCGGCCAGCAATCCGTCCTGCGTCGCTTCGGGCGACGGCGTTACCGCCGCGGGCAGCACGATCCCTGCCTACAAGGAGTTCTTCCTGGGCAACACCTGGAAGCCGCGTCTTGCCATCGGCATCGGCGTCAACTGGAATTCACCCTTCGGCCCCTTCCGCATCGACTTCTCGAAGGTCATCCTGAAGCAGGAAGGCGACGATCCAAAGACTTTCACTTTCAACGTGGGAACCCAATTCTGATGAAGACCCTTCTCAAGTCCGTTGCCGCGGCCGGTCTGATGCTCGCCGTCGCTTCGCCCGCTCTCGCCCAGGCGCAGGCCGCCGCGGGTCCGCTCGTTCCGGGTCTGGCGGTTGCCGATCTCGACGGCGTCGTCGCCAACTCGAACGCCTATCGCACCGCGCAGACGCAGCGTCCGACCACCTACAAGCCCCAGCTCGACCAGGCCGAGGCGCGCCGCAAGGCGATCGTCGCGCAGGTGACTCCGCTGGTCGACAAGTTCAACAAGGACCGCGCCCTGCCGAGCCCCAACCAGGCGGCGCTGCAGACCCAAGCCCAGCAGATCCAGCAGATCCAGCAGTCGGGCGAGCAGGAACTGCGCACGATCCTGCAGCCGGTCGGCCTGTCCGAGGCCTACGTTCAGGAGCAGATCGCCGACAAGCTCGACGCCGCGGTGAAGGCCGCCATGGCGAAGAAGAAGATTTCGCTGCTGCTCTCGCCCCAGGCCGTGACCGCGTTCAACAACAACGGTTACAACCTGAGCCAGGACATCGTGAACGAGCTGAACACGCTGATCCCTTCGGCCACGCTCGTCCCGCCCGCGGGCTGGGAGCCGCGCGAAGTCCGCGAGCAGCGCGCGCAGCAGCAGGCTGCTCAGGGCCAGCAGGGCGCTGCGCCGGCGCAGCCGGCCAAGCCGACCACCACGACGCAGCCCTCGGGTCGCTGAGGTCGGGGACCGGGGAATGGCTGAAGAAAAGAAGGCTGCCGAGGCGCCTGCCTACGATATCGTGAAGATCCTGAACGCGCTGCCGCATCGCTATCCGCTGCTGCTCGTCGACAAGGTCCTCTCGCTCGAGATCGGCGAAGAGATTCGCGCGATCAAGGCGGTCACTTTCAACGAGCAGTTCTTCCAGGGCCATTTCCCCGGCCGCCCGATCATGCCCGGCGTCCTCCAGATCGAGGCGCTGGCCCAGGCTGCGGCGATCCTGGCGATCGAGACGCTCGAACTCGCGGGTTCGGGCAAGCTCGTCTATTTCATGGCGATCGAAGAAGCGAAGTTCCGCAACCCCGTCGAGCCGGGCTGCCTGCTCGAACTCAACGTGGGCTTCGTCCAGAAGCGCGCGCGTGTGTGCAAGTTCTGGGGCAAGGCTTCGGTCGACGGCAAGGTCACCTGCGAAGTGCAGTTCACCGCGATGGTGGCCGACCCGCCTTCCTGACGAGCGTCGCGGGAACCTCCGTTCCGGCAACTCGGCTGTCAGGCTGGACAAACAGGCGAAGCGTCGCTATGCGCGCCGCTTCCATTCAGGCCGGTCGGAACCGGTCGCAACGAAAGCGAATGCGATGAAGAGCGGAATCCACCCCGACTATCACATGATCAAGGTCCAGATGACCGACGGCACCGTGTTCGAGACGCGCTCGACCTGGGGCAAGGAAGGCGACACGCTGGCGCTGGAAATCGATCCGACCTCGCACCCGGCATGGACCGGCGGCAAGGCGCAGCTTCAGGACGGCGGCCGTGTGGCCCAGTTCAACAAGCGCTTCGGTGGGCTCACGCTCAAGAAGGACTGATTCGGGCTCATCGCCGGATATCACGAAGAGGGCGGTCCCGCGGGGCCGCCCTTTTGCGTTGGGCGTTTCGCATGCGATGCAGGCGATGTGCGAAAACTCACGCGGCGGCTGTGTCGTGAATCACAGATGTGGTCGCCAAGATCGGTCAAACCATCGGCAAGGCCCGGCGGTGCAGCATCGCAGGGCTGGGGCACGCAGCGTAGCGACAGCGCGTTGTGCAGAGGCCGGACGGGGTGGCGCTTTCCGATCGCCGCGACATTCCGTCCGGCCTTTAGCGTTTGCCTGCCGGAGCGCTGCGGCTCAGCCCCAGGGGCGCTCGCGATACCAGCGCGTGATCACGTATTTGCGCCCCGCACGAACCTTCATGCCATGGTGGAGACTTGCCGGATTGACCATGCCGTCGGGGCGGCGGTTGTTCCAGATCAGCAGTTTGCCGCGTTCGGGCTGGACGGTCTTGTCGAGCCACTTGAACCGCGTCGCGCCACCAGCCTCGACGTCGTTCAGATAGATCATGAAGGTCCAGGTGCGCTGGCCTGGGACGGCGCAATGGATCTGGTAGTCGGTGCCGTTGGGCTCGAAATAGTCGGTGTGCGGCTTGAATTCCTGCCCGACGTCGTAGCGCTGGCCTTGCAGCGGCTCGCCATGGGCCGGATGAATCCCCGATATGTGGCCGAGCAGCCGGTCCAGCCCCGCGACGATCGGGTCCGATGCGTCGAGGTCGCAAGTCGAACTCGTGCGGAACAGGTCGTCGCCGTTGTCGTCGGCTATGGTCGAGGGGCGGTGTTGCGCCTCGATCCGCTCGACCAGCGCATCGCACGAGGCGGCATCGAGGAAATTGCGGTACTGGTAGAGCTCGAGCCGCGGCGAGGGCACGCGCTGCATGTTGGGAAACGAGAGCAGGTGCTCTGCCGATGATTCGCCCGGTCCGGTCATAGAGGGCGGTCATAAGCGGACGCGCGGCAGAAGAAAATCGGGGTGGAGCCCGCGCGGCGCAATTTTCGCTTCCCAATTCGAAGCGCTTGTGCAAATGCGCGCTCCCACCCGATGGCTCGGTCGAGCCTAGTGGTGACAGCGCCTTGCGCGCGATTTTGTGGCGATCGTAGCTCAGTTGGTTAGAGCGCCGGTTTGTGGTACCGGAGGTCGAGGGTTCGAACCCCTTCGATCGCCCCATTTCTCTCCTTTCTGCTCGGGCATTTCGGCGGGGTGTAAGCGCGCCTTGCCCCTTGCCCGAGGCGGCCTGCGCTGCCAAAAGCGCCGCGATCATGCACGGCTTCGCCAATCCCGCCCGTTTCCTGCGTATTGCGCGCTGGCTCATGCCTTTGCTGCTGATCTCGGGCGTCGTTCTGGCGGCCGGCTCGCTGGCCTGGGGCCTGTTCTTCGCTCCGGCCGAAGGCCTGCAGGGCGAGACCGTGCGCATCCTCTACGTCCACGTGCCGTCGGCCTGGCTGGGCATGGGTGGTTGGACCGCGATCGCCGTGGCCAGCCTCGTCGAACTCGTCTGGCGCCACCCGCTCGCCGGCATCGGCGCGCGCGCGATCGCGGTGCCCGGCGCCGTCTTCACCGCCCTGTGCCTCGTCACCGGCTCGCTCTGGGGCCGACCGGCCTGGGGCACCTGGTGGGTATGGGACGGGCGCCTCACCTCGATGCTCGTCCTGCTGTTCCTCTACTTCGGCTATGCCGCGCTCGCCCAGGCGGCGAGCGGCGAGGGGCAGGGCAATTCGCGCGTGCCCGCCGTGTTCGGCCTCGTCGGCGCGGTGAACATCCCGATCATCCACTATTCGGTGCTGTGGTGGAACAGCCTGCACCAGCCGCCTTCGATCTCCGTGGGCAAGTCGGCCATGGCGCTCGACTTCCTCGTTCCGTTGTTGATCGCGACCTTGGGCTTCTCGCTGATCTTCGGCGGCGTCGTGCTCGCGCGGATGCGCGCGATCCTTGCCGACATCCAGGCCGAGGCGCGCTTGCGCCGCAAGGCGGGAGGGCTGGCCTGATGCGCGAAGCGATGGATCCCTGGACCTTCATATGGGCCGCCTATGCGATCGGCGTCGGCGGCACCGTGGCGATGATCGCCTGGAGCCTGATCTCGATGCGCGCGGCCGAGCGCCGGCGCGAGCGGAGCCGTGAGCGATGACTACGCAAACTGCCGGCATCAAGGCCAAGCACCAGCGGCTGGTGCTCGTCGTCATCGCGCTCGTCGCGCTGATCGGCGCGGCGCTGCTGGCGATCTGGGGTCTGCGTTCGCAGGCCAGCTATTTCTATGTGCCGAGCGACATCGTCGCGGCCCGGCCCGATCCCGATCGTGGTGTGCGCCTGGGCGGTATGGTCGAGAAGGGCTCGCTCAAGACCGAGCCCGACGGCGTGACGATCGCTTTCGTCGTCCACGACGGCAAGGCGCGCGTGCCGGTGCGGTTCAAGGGCATCGTGCCCTCGTTGTTCGTCGAGGGCTCGGGCGTCGTCGCCGAGGGCAAGCTCGCCGCCAACGGTACCTTCATCGCCGACAATCTCCTCGCGAAGCATGACGAGAAGTACGTTCCGCGCGAGATGAAGGAAATGACCGAGGCGCAAGCCAAACAGGTGGTGGCCGAAACGCAATGATCGCCGAATTCGGCCTTGCCGCGCTCTGGCTCGCGGCCGCCCTCGCGGGCCTGCAACTCCTCGCCGGCGCGCTCGGCCTGACCCGCGGCGGCGCGGCGCTGGGCGCGATCGTGCGCCCCGTCGCGATCGTCCAGGGCCTGCTGGCGCTGATCGCCTTCGTCGCGCTGATCGTGCTGTTCTGCCAGACCGACCTGTCGGTGAAGCTCGTGGCGATGAACTCGCATTCGGCCAAGCCGCTGATCTACAAGTTCGCGGGCACCTGGGGCAACCACGAGGGCTCGATGCTGCTCTGGGTGACCGTCATGGGTCTGGCCGGCAGCTTCGTTGCGCTGGTCGAGCGGCGTCTACCCGAGCCGACGATGCTCGCGACCCTGGCCGGCCAGGCCTTCGTCAGCCTGGGCTTCTATGCCTTCCTGCTGCTGTCCTCGAACCCGTTCGAGCGGATGCCGCAGGTGCCGACCGAGGGGCAGGGGCTCAACCCGCTGCTCCAGGACATGGGCCTCGCCTTCCACCCGCCGACGCTCTACGTCGGCTATGTCGGGCTCTCGATCGCCTTCAGCTTCGCGATCGGCGCGCTCATCACGCGCGAGGTCGGCCCGGCCTTCGCCCGCGCCATGCGGCCCTGGGTGCTCGGCGCCTGGATATTCCTCACGCTCGGCATCACCGCCGGCTCCTACTGGGCTTATTACGAGCTCGGCTGGGGCGGCTGGTGGTTCTGGGATCCGGTCGAGAACGCCTCGCTTATGCCCTGGCTCGCGGCGACGGCGCTGCTGCATTCGGTATCGGTCCTCGCCGCGCGCAACGCGCTGCGGGCCTGGACGATCATGCTGGGCGTGGTCGCCTTCTCGATGTCGATGGTCGGCACCTTCCTCGTGCGCTCGGGTATCCTGACCTCGGTTCACGCCTTCGCGGTCGATCCCGAGCGCGGCTCCTTCATCCTCGTCCTGCTGGCGATCTACATCGGCGGCGCGCTGACGCTGTTCGCCGTGCGCGCCGGCTCGGTGAGCGAGGGCGAACGCTTCGCCCCGGTCAGCCGCGAGGGCGCGCTGGTGTTCAACAACGTCATGCTCTCGGCCGTGCTTGGCATCGTCCTGTTCGGCACGCTCTATCCGCTCGTGGCCGAGGCGATGGGCGCCAAGGTCTCGGTCGGGCCGCCATACTTCAACCCGATGAGCGCGCTGTTCGTCGTGCCGATGCTGCTGGTCATGGCGGTTGGTCCGCTGCTGCGCTGGCGGCGCGACGGCTTCGCACGCGTGCGCGCCATTCTCGTCATTCCTGCGCTGCTGGTCGTCCTGGCGGCGATCGGCGTCGCGGCCTGGGGCGGGATCGGCGTGCTGCCCTTCATCGGCCTGACGCTTGCGGGCGGGCTGGCCGTCGCGAGCCTGCTGCCCTTGCGCGGCCGCAGCCTGCGCCGCACGCCGCTGGCGACCTGGGGCATGGTCGTCGCACACCTCGGCGTCGCGGTCGCGCTGTTCGGCATGGCCAGCGAGAGCGCCTTCTCGGTCGAGAAGCTCGTTGCCGCGCGCGTCGGCGACACCACCGCCGTCGGACCCTGGCAGATCACGCTCAAGCGCGTCCGTCCCGTCGCGGGCCCGAACTGGACGGCGCTCGAGGCGGATCTCGACGCTTCCTATGACGGCGGCAAGGCGACCGCGGTCCATCCGCAGGCGCGCTTCTTCTGGTCGCCGCCGCAGCCGACCAGCGAATCCGCGCTTCTGACGCGCTGGAACGGACAGCTCTATGCCGTGCTCGGCGAAGAGGCGGACGATGGCCGCTGGCAGCTGCGCCTCTGGTGGAAGCCCTTTGTCACGATGATCTGGTTCGGCGGGCTGATGATCGGCCTGGGCGGCCTGCTCGCGCTGCTCGGCCGTGTCGCCAGCGACCTCAAGCGCTACGTGGCGCGTGGCAAGATCGCTTATCGCCGCGAGAGGCAGGGTCGATGACCGATACCACCGCATCTCCGAAACCGCGCCGCTGGGCGATCTGGCTGCCGCTTGGAGTGTTCCTCGGCTTCGTCTGCCTCGTGCTGTTCGGGCTGTTCCGCCCGGCCGATCGCGAGGTGGCGAGCGCCATGGTCGGCAAGCCGCTGCCCGCGTTCGACCTGCCCGCCGCGACGGCCGACAAGCCGGGGCTCGCGCAGACGGACTTCACTGCGGGCGGCAAGCCGCGGCTGCTCAACGTCTTCGCCTCCTGGTGCATTCCCTGTGCGGTCGAGGCGCCGCAGCTCGATCAGCTTGCGAAGATGGGGATCGAGATCAACGGCATCGCCATCCGCGACCACCGCGAGGACGTGACCGCGTTCCTCGCCCGCAACGGCAATCCTTTCACCCGCATCGGCGCCGACGACGTCAGCAAGGTGCAGATGGCGATGGGGTCCTCGGGCGTGCCCGAAACCTTCGTGATCGATGGCAAGGGCGTGATCCGCTATCAGCACATCGGCGAGATCCGCGCCGACCAGATGCCGCTGATTCTCGAAAAGCTGAAGGAGGCGGAACAGTGAAGCGTCTGCTGATCCTGCTGCTGATGATCTTTGCCGCGCCGGCCTTCGCGCAGGATACCATGCCGCCGGCGCCCTATGCCTATCGCCAGCTCGACAACCCTGCGCAGGAGGAAAAGGCGCAGGCGCTGATGGAAACACTGCGCTGTCTCAAGTGCCAGAGCCAGTCGATCGCCGATTCGGACGCGCCGATGGCCGGCGACATGCGCAGCCAGGTGCGCGAGCGCATCGCCGCCGGCGAGGATCCCGAAGCGATCCGCGCCTGGCTGGTCGAGCGGTATGGCGACTACGTCAGTTATGCTCCGCGCGTGACCGCGCTGACCTGGCCGCTGTTCATCCTGCCGGTCGTTTTGCTGGTGCTCGCCTCGCTGCTGCTGAGCCGGCGTTTCCGCAGGGGGGGCACGGAATGAGCTGGCTCTGGGCTCTCGTTCTCGCGATCCTCGCGCTCGCGCTGATCCTGCTGCTGCTGCGCTGGTTCGGCCAGCCGCGTGCGGGCTGGGAAGCGATCGCCGCGGCGCTGCTGCTGGGGATCGCCGGCTATGGCCTCCAGGGGCATCCCGGCATGCCGGGCGCGCCCAAGGCCGCGGCGGAAACCAGCGCGCCCAATTCCCCCGAACTGGTCGAGGCCCGCAAGGCGCTCGCGGGCGGGGGAGCAGGCGGAGAAACCAACAACAAGTGGAGCATCATCGCCGATGCTCTGGCGCGGCACGGTCAATATGCCGACGCGGCAGGTGTGTTGCTGGGCGCGGTCGACAAGAACCCGCGCGACGCCGACGCCTGGCTGGCTCTGGCCAATGCGCTCGTCGGTCATGCCGAAGGCTCGCTCTCGCCGGCCGCGCTCTTCGCGTTTCGCAATGCCGCGATGGTCGCGCCCGAGCATCCGGGGCCCCCGTTCTTTCTCGGCCTGGCCATGGCGCAATCGGGGCGCTTCGACGAGGCACGGACGATCTGGACCGAACTCCTCGCCCGGACGCCGCCCGACGCCCCTTGGCGCCCGGACCTCGTCGACAAGCTCCAGCGGCTCGACATGATCGTCGCGCGGCAGAACGCCATGCAGGGCATGCCCGTGGGTCAGCCTGGAACAATGCCCTAAAAAACGGGTTTCTCACGCCGATTGCGGGGGACTTCGCTTGCTGCTAAGCGCCGCCTCCTTGCCGCGTTGCGGCATGGAAACAAGTCGCGACAGGGCGCTGGCATGAGCGAATCGATTTCGAACGACGCGGGTGCCAATGCCGATGGGGAGGGGGCGTCAGAATCGCCGACACCCGCCGTCGCGCATCATGGACATCACGAACACCATGGCGGCGCGCTGAAGCTCGCCGTCGGCGCGATCGGCGTCGTCTTCGGCGATATCGGCACGAGCCCGCTCTATGCGATGCGCGACACCTTCGCGGGCCATCACCGCCTGCCGCTCGATCCGCTGCACATCTACGGCATCGTCAGCCTGATGTTCTGGTCGATGATGGTCATCGTGACGCTCAAATACGTCACGGTCATCATGCGTGCCGACAACCGTGGCGAGGGCGGCAGCCTGGCGCTGCTGGCGCTGATCAACAAACACTCGGGCGTCAAGAAATGGTCGGGCGGGATCGTTCTGCTCGGGATCTTCGCGACCTCGCTGTTCTACGGCGACTCGATGATCACGCCGGCGGTCTCGGTGCTTTCGGCGATCGAGGGTCTGGCGGTCTATCAGCCGCATCTCGGCCCGGCGGTCGTGCCGCTGGTCGTCGGCATCCTCATCTTCCTGTTCATGATCCAGAGCCGCGGCACGGCCAAGGTCGCCGCCTTCTTCGGCCCGATCATGCTCGTCTACTTCGCCGTGATCTCGGTGCTCGGCGTGATCTCGATCGCGGCGATGCCCGAGGTGATCTCGGCCCTGAGCCCCCATCACGCGGTGACGATGTTCGTCCAGGACCCTTGGCGCGGCTTCCTGGCGATGGGTTCGGCCGTGCTGGCGGTGACGGGCGCCGAAGCGCTCTATGCCGACATGGGCCACTTCGGCCGCAAGCCGATCCGCATCTCGTGGCTCGCCTTCGTGCTGCCGGCGCTCGTGCTCAACTACCTGGGCCAGGCCTCGCTGCTGCTGCGCACCCCTGATGCCCTGGCCAGCCCGTTCTACCTGCTCGCGCCCGAGTGGTTTCAGTGGCCGCTGCTGATCATCGCCTCGATGGCGGCGATCATCGCCTCGCAGGCTGTGATCACGGGCGCCTTCTCGGTGACCCAGCAAGCGATCCAGCTCGGTTTCATTCCGCGCATGACGATCCGCCACACCAGCCTTCAGGCCGGACAGATCTACATCCCGGTCATCAACTTCGGCTTGATGATCGCGGTGATCCTGCTCGTGCTGGTGTTCCAGCGCTCGTCGAACCTGACCGCGGCCTATGGCATCGCCGTCACCGGTGCGATGGCGATCGACAACTTCCTGCTCGCGGTCGTGCTCTTCCAGCTGTGGAAGTGGAAGACCTGGCTGGCGGTGCCGTTGCTCGGCCTGTTCTTCGCGCTCGACGCCGCCTATCTCGGCGCCAACCTGACCAAGATCCCCGACGGTGGCTGGGTGCCGCTGATGATGGGCGTCGGCATCTTCACCCTGCTGACGACCTGGTCGAAGGGCCGGCAACTGATGCGCGCCAACATGGCCGAGGGGACGATCCCGATCGAGGTCTTCGCCAAGAGCGCCCATTCGAGCGCGGCGCGCGTGCCCGGCACGGCCGTGTTCATGGCCTCGACCGATCTCGGCGTTCCTTCGGCGCTGCTCCACAACATCAAGCACAACAAGGTGCTGCACGAGCGGGTGGTGATCCTGACCGTGGCGATCCAGGGCATGCCGTATGTCGACGAGGCCGATCGCTTCACGGTCAAGGACATGGGCAACGGCTTCTACCGCTTGATCCTGCGCTACGGCTTCCTCGAGGAGACCGACGTGCCCGAGACGCTCAAGCGCGTGACGATGTGCGGCGAGCCGTTCCAGATGATGAAGACGAGCTTCTTCCTCTCGCGCCAGACGCTGCTGCCTTCGGCCAAGCCGGGCATGGCGCTGTGGCGCGAGAAGCTGTTCGCCTGGATGCTGCGCAATGCGGCCAGCGCGATGGAATTCTTCCGCCTGCCGACCAACCGCGTCGTCGAATTGGGCAGCCAGATCGAGATCTAGGGCTGACGCGATCGAAAGGCTGATCCCCGCTTTCGCGGGGATGACGGCTTAGTTGGTGGTCGGAGAGGTCGCGGGAGCCGGTGCCGCCGCAGCCGCCGGGATCGCCACCCGCCGCACGGTCAGCACCCGGACGGGCTTCTCGATCATCTGCCCCTTCATCACGCCCTCTCCGAGCGTGGCCGAGAGCGGCACGTCGTAGATCTTCCGAACCACGTCCATGCCTTCGACGACGTGACCGAAGGCGGCGAAGCCGGCCTTGCCATCATCGGTCGTGGCATTGGGATCGGCGTCGAGTCCGGGCATGTCGGACAGCAGGATCGAGAAGTCGCCCGCGGCCGTGCCCGGGGCGTGGCGCGCCATCGAGATCGCGCCCACCTTGTGGAGCACGCCGGTGACATTGGTCGGCTCGTGCGCGATCGGCGGCAGGTTCTTCTGCGGATTGCCGCGCGTGCCCGCCTGGATCAGCCCGTTGGGCTGCTCGCCCCACTTGAGCCGCATGACGCGGTAGAAGACGATGCCGTCGAAGCGGTGCTGGTCGACGTAGCGCACGAAATTGCGCGTCGTGACGGGCGCGTTCTTGGCGTCGAGGTCGAGCGTGATCGTGCCCTGTTCGGTGACCATGGCGACGCGCACCACATCGGGCAGCGGCGCGGGCCGGGCTGGCGCCTTGGGCGCGGCGCCATAAGCGGTAGCGGTCAGCGCCAGCAGGAGCGGCGCGGCGAGCGGGGCGAATCGAAGCGTCATGCCGCGATCATGCGACAAAAAGAAAGGCGCGGCATCCTTCCCGGAAACCGCGCCTCTCTTTGGCGACTATGCCCGCGAGGATCAGCCCAGGTTGGCGCTGACCATCGTGTAGAACATCGGCAGCGACAGCAGCAGGTTGGTGCGGCTGGCGATAAGCGCGCGGGGAGCGGCCTTGGCCTTCTCCTCGTCGCTGGCTTCGACGATGCCGAGGATCTTCTTCTGCGCCGGCCAGATGATCAGCCAGACGTTGAGGAACATGATGATCGCGAGCCACATGCCCAGGCCGATCAGGTTGACGTTGCCTTCGCCCGAGAAGGTCAGCGCCTGGTGGCCGTAACCGGCGATGAAGGCGATCGCGAGACCGGTCAGCACGGTCAGCAGCGCGCCATAGCGGAAGAAGAAGAACACGTTCGGGGCGATGTAGCCGGTGACGCCCTTCTTCAGTTCGGCGGGGATCTTGGGCATGGTCGGAACCTGGACGAAGTTCAGGTAATAGAGCAGGCCGATCCACAGGACGCCGAAGAACAGGTGCAGCCAGCGCAGCACCGAATTGGCATCGACCGTCGCCGACGGCGCGAAGGCCATCATGACAGCGATGGCGAACACCAGGCCCACAGCGAGCACGAGGTGGAGGTTACCGAAAAGTTTGGCCATGTTTTCCCCCTAGGATTCCGAAGGCGCGACTACGCAGCGAACTGCAAAAGTTTGTTGGCCGGCCGCACGGAAAACCGCGGGTCAGCGCGCCATCTATTGCGGCATCGTGGCCGAATGTCACATGATTTTGCGTCATTGTGCACTTATTCGTGCGGCGGGTTCGTCAGCACCTCGTCCTTCGATTCCTGGCCCAGGCCGTGGCGCAGCACCATCGGGATCTGGGTGAAGGTGAACAGGAACGAGAGGCTGGTGAAGCCCCAGAGCTTGGCCTGGAGCCAGCCATCGAAGGTCAGCACCTGGCGCAACACTTCGTTGAGACCGGCCAGGAACAGGAAGAACACCGCCCAGTTGCGCGAAAGCTTGAGCCAGCCGGCCTCGTCGAGGCCCTCGAAGGCCGACTGCAGCAGGTAGCGCAGCATCGGCTTGCCGCGCAGCAAGCCCGCGAAAAGGACCGTGGCGAACAGCAGGTAGATCGCGGTGGGCTTGACCTGGACCCAGAACGGATCGCCCAGCAGCACGGTCAGGGTACCGAAACCGAGGATCAGCGCCGTCGACAGCCAGAGCATCGGCGAGACGTGGCCCAGCCGCCAGCGCGAGACGATCAGCGCGATCACCGTCGCGATCATGAAGGCGACCGTGCCTTTGGTCACGGCCACGACGACGCCGAGACCCTGGTCATCCGAAGGCGGGGCGAAATGGCGATAGGCAAGGAAGAAGACGAGCAGCGGTCCGAAATCGACGACGAGGTTGATCCAGGAGCTCTTGGGTCTGTCCTTGGAGGGAACGGCTTCGCTCATCATGCCACTCCCGCGATGACGCGCGCGACGAGGTCGGGGTCGAAGGGGCGCAGGTCGTCGATCTTCTCGCCGACGCCGATCGCGTGGATCGGTAGGCCGTACTGTTCGGCCGCGGCCACCAGCACGCCGCCGCGCGCGGTGCCGTCGAGCTTGGTCATGATCAGGCCGGTCACGCCTGCCACTTCCTTGAAGGTTTCGATCTGCTGCAAGGCATTCTGTCCGTTGGTCGCATCGAGCACCAGCACGACGTCGTGCGGGGCTTCGGGGTTGAGGCGGCCGAGGACGCGGCGGATCTTCGCCAGTTCGTCCATCAGCTCGCGCTTGTTCTGCAGGCGTCCGGCCGTATCCACGATTAACGCGTCGATGCCCTGCTGGGTTGCGGCTTTTACCGCGTCGAACACGATCGAGGCGGGGTCGCCGCCCTCGGGGCCGCGGACGATCGGCACGCCGATCCGGTCGGCCCAGACCGCGAGCTGGCCGATCGCGGCCGCGCGGAAGGTGTCGCCGGCGGCGAGCATCACGCCGTAGTCCTGTTCCTGGAACAGGTGCGCGAGCTTGGCGATCGTCGTGGTCTTGCCCGAGCCGTTGACGCCGATCACGAGGATGACCTGCGGGCGCGGAAAGGCCACGACTTCGAGCGGCTTGGCCACGGGGCGCAGGATCGCGGCGATCTCTTCGGCGACGGCCTGCTTGATCGAAACCTCGTCGGCGCCGCGCTCGAAGCGCTCGCCCGACAGGCGCTCGCGGATGCGCGCGGCGGCGCGGGGGCCGAGGTCCGAAAGGATCAGCGCGTCCTCGATCTCGTCGAGCTGGTCGTCGCTCAGACGCGTCTGCGAGACGATTCCGGCGAGGTTTTCGGAAAGCCGTTCGGAGGTCTTGCGGAAGCCCCCGAACAGGCGGTCGCTCCAGGTTTCCGCGCTCATGCGAGCATTCCTTCGATCACTTGGCTGGGCGTTATGGTCTGCCACTGCGACGCCGTGCTGCCGTTGGATAGACGCACGCGTGCGAAGTTGTCGGCATGGCCGGTGCCGTCACGCTCGGCGAGCACGCGCAGCGGCGTGCCGACCAGCGATTGCAGCCAGGTCGAGCGTTGCTGCGCGACCGCCTCGCGCAATTGCGCGGCGCGCGCTTTTACCGTTGCGGGTGCGACCTGCGGCATGCGCGCGGCCGGAGTGCCCGGGCGGGGCGAGTAGGGAAAGACATGGCCGTGGACGATGGCGAGGTCGGCGATGATCGAAAGGTTGTTGGCGTGCATGGCCTCGTCTTCGGTTGGAAACCCGGCGATCAGGTCGGCGCCGACCGCGATCCCGGGGCGGCGCGCGCGCAGGCGAGCGACGAGGTCGACCGCCTGCGCGCGCGTATGGCGGCGCTTCATGCGCTTGAGGATCATATCGTCGCCCGACTGCAGCGACAGGTGGACGTGCGGCATGACCCGCGTTTCGCCGGCGAGCAGTTCGAACAGTTGCCCATCGATCTCGATCCCGTCGAGCGAGGACAGCCGCAGGCGTTCGAGGCCGGGGAAGGCGTCCAGCACGGCCGCGACCAAGGCGCCGAGCCGTGGTTCGTCGGGCAGGTCGCCACCCCACGAGGTCAGGTCGACCCCGGTCAGCACGACTTCGCGCGCGCCGGCATCGAGATGGCGGGCGATGTCTTCGATCACGGCGCGGACCGCGCGCGAGCGGCTCGGGCCGCGGCCTTGCGGGATCACGCAGAAGGTGCAGGCGTGGTCGCAGCCGGTCTGCACGTCGACGAAGGCGCGGGTGTGCGCCTTGTGCGGCACGAGCGGCGCGGCGGGCACGTTCCAGGCGCGGGGATCGAGCTTGGCGGTGTTGGCAATCAGGCCGTCGACCTCGGGCATCGCCGCGAGCATGTCGCGCTCGATCTCGGCGGCGCAGCCGGTGACGAGCAGGCGCGCGTCGGGGCGGGCCTTGCGCGCGCGGCGGATCGCCTGGCGCGTCTGGCGCACGGCCTCGGCAGTGACCGCGCAGGAGTTGATGACGGTGAGCTGGTCGCTGGCGGACAACAGCCCGCGCAGGCTCTCGCTTTCGGACAGGTTGAGACGGCAGCCGAGCGACACGACCTCGAGCGTCACGTCCTAGGCTCCGTAGTCGGCGGGATCGAAGGCGCCGCGGAAGCTCTCGGCGGCAGCGCCGGTCATGACGATCTCGTCGTCGTCGCGCCATTCGATGCGCAGTGGGCCGCCGGGCAGGGTGACCGTGACCGCGCGATCGACGAGGCCGCGGCGCATCGCCCCGATCGCCGTGGCGCAGGCGCCGGTGCCGCAGGCCCGGGTCAGCCCGGCGCCGCGCTCCCAGACGCGCAGGCGGATAGAGTCGCGCGCGGTGATCGTCGCGACGTTGACGTTGATGCGCTCGGGGAACAGCGGATCGTGCTCGATCTCGGGGCCAAGGCGAGCAAGATCGACCGCGTCGGTATCGGGCACGAAGAAGATGACGTGCGGATTGCCGACGTTGACCGCTGTGGGGGCGTCGAGATCCTCCCAGCCCACGGGCATGGTCAGCGTGTCCATCGCATAGGCGAGCGGAATGCGGTCCCAGTCGAAGCGTGGCTGGCCCATCTCGACCGAAATGCCGCCTTCTGCGGGGCTTGCAGAGATCAGCCCGCCCGCGGTCTCGATCCGCGCCGCGGCACCGTGGAGCAGGCCGACCGCGCGTGTGGCGTTGCCGCAGGCCTCGACCTCGGAGCCGTCCGAATTGAAGATGCGCATGCGGAAGTCGGCGGCGTCCGACGGTTCGAGCAAGACGAGCTGGTCGCAGCCGATCCCGGTGTGGCGATCGGCGAGCGCGGCGGCCAGGGCATTGGTCATCGCCGGCACGCTCTCGGTGCGCCCGTCGAGCACGACGAAGTCGTTGCCGAGACCGTGCATCTTGACGAAGGGTACGCGCATAGTGGCCGCGCTCTAGAGGCTATCGGCGCAAAGGGAAAGCGCCGCGGTGCGAGTCCTTCTCAGGAAGGGACCGCACCGCGGCGATCTTTCAGAACTGGCCCGAGATCAGGACCTCGGCGATCTGTACGGCGTTGAGCGCCGCGCCCTTGCGCAGGTTGTCGTTGGCGACGAACAGAGTCAGGCCGTTGTCGGCCGAGGTGTCGCGGCGCACGCGGCCGACGAAGACGGGGTCCTTGCCCGCGGCTTCGAGCGGATTCGGCACGTCGCTGAGCACCACGCCCGGCGCCTTGCCGAGCAGTTCAAGCGCCGTTTCGGGCGAGAGCGGGCGTTCGAACTCGACGTTGATCGCGATCGAGTGGCCGGTGAACACGGGCACGCGCACGCAGGTCGCGGCGACGCGCAGGCCGGGGATCTCGAGGATCTTGCGGCTCTCGTCGCGCAGCTTGAGCTCTTCCTCGGTGTAGCCGTCTTCGCCGAGCACGTAGTTGAGCGGCACGACGTTGTAGGCGATCGGCACCGACCACTTGCGCGGGGTGCCGAGGTCGACCGAGCTGCCGTCATACGACAGGTCGGCGCAGGTCTCGGCGCCGGCGACGATCTGTTCGCGCAGGATCTCGACGCCCTCGACGCCGCCGCCCGAGACGGCCTGGTAGGTCGAGGCGACGAGGCGGACGAGGCCGGCGGCGTCGTGCAGCGGCTTGAGCGCGGGCATCGCCGCCATCGTCGTGCAGTTGGGGTTGGCGACGATGCCCTTGGGCATCTGGCGCAGCGCGTGCTGGTTCACTTCGGCAACGACCAGCGGCACTTCGGGGTGCGAACGCCAGGCCGAGCTGTTGTCGATCACGACCGCACCGGCCGCGGCGACCTTCTCGGCGAGCGCCTTCGAGGTCGAGCCGCCGGCCGAGAAGAACACCACGTCGAGGCCTGCATAGTCGGCCGTCGTCGCATCTTCGACCACGACGTCGCTGCCGTTGAAAGCAATCGTCTTGCCCGCCGACCGGGCCGAGGCGAACAGCCGCAGCGTGCCCACCGGGAAGTTCCGCTCGGCCAGCAGCGACAGCATCATCGTGCCGACGAGACCCGTCGCGCCGACGACGCCGACGTTGTAGCGACCGGTGGTGTTGTCGAGGTAGTTCATGGAAATGCGTCTCCTTGAGTGCGGAGGCGCGGGATGCTTTGGCTTGCTGTGCAAGAGGCCCCGCGCTTCGGCGGGGCTGTGTCCGGGTGCCTAGGTCTTAACCGTCAGCACGACCGAACCGCCCCGCGATGCGGGTCGGCTTGGTGCTAATCGGTTTGATCGCCGTGGACATGGGCGGCCCGATAACCGAGCCGCCCAAGCCTGTAAACCACCTTTAGTCGCCGCCGCCGAACTTCCACCGCACGCCGCCGTTGAGCACGAAGCCTTCGGTCGGCGCCCAGACGTCGACGGTCCAGCGGCCGTCGGGCGCGCGGGTGCGACGGAGCAGCGGGTCGTGTTGCGTTTGGCGCTTGCCGAAGACGTTCTCGGCATTGAGGAACAGCCGCGCCTTGCCCAGCGCGATCTCGCCGAGGATGCCGACCTCGACATAGGGTTCCGAGCGCGTGCGATAGGGATTGTCCTCGAGCAACTGCCCACCCGTGTAATAGACCTCGAGCCCGAGCCGGCCCTTGTCGTGCTCCTCCCACATCGCGACGAGCCCGGCGGTGTGCTTGGGCGTCAGCGGCACCTGCCGGCGGCCGGGCCGATCGGGGTCGGGCTCGGTGGCATCGACGAAGACGTAGGAGCCCGTGACGGTGAAGCCGTTTTGGCGATAGCGCAGCAAGGTCTCGGCACCGCGGATACGCGTTTGGCCCGGCGCATTGACCAGGCGGACGCGATCGGCGGCGATTGTCTCCAATCGCGTCGAATTGCGCATGTTCGAGGCGAACAGCGTCAGGTTGGCCTCGATCGGGCCGCTGCGATAGCCGAGGTCGAACGAGGCGGTGCGCGCGGTCTCGGGTTCGAGATCTCCCAGCGGTTCGAGCCGCGAGAGCCCGGCCGCCTCGATCTCCTCGACGAAGGGCGTCGGCGCATAGAAGCCGCGTCCTCCCGACACACGGATCGTCCAGCGGCCGGGGCGATAGAGCAGCGACAGCCGCGGGCTGAACTGCGTGCCGTAACGATTGTGGAAATCGACGCGCGCGCTGCCCGCGAGCGTCAGGTCGGATGTGAGGTCTTGCTCGACCTGGCCGAATACACCCGGCACCTCATAGGCATAATCGAAGGCCTGGAAGGTCTGCGAGGCGAAGGAATCGCGCTGCCAGGCCAGACCGCCGACCCAGCTCGTGGCGTCCGCTTTGCCCGAGAGCGAGGCTTCGGCAAACAGCGTCGTGTGGCGATCGTCCTCGTGCACCGGGCCATAGAAGTGGTGGTGCTTCTGGGTCATGGCCGCGGCGCGCAGGTGCGCGGTGATCTCGCCGAGCGGTGCCTGCGCGACGAGGCCGCCGTCGAAGCGGTCGGTATCCTGCTCCTGGCGGAACGCCGTGCCGTCGGGCACCGTGCGGCCGGGCAGGGTACCGCCGCGGCGCTGTTCGGTCATGGCGCCGGCGGTGACGAACATCGAGGCGCCATCGCTCCCTTCCCAGAACAGCCGCGGGCGTATGGTCCAGCGACGGTAGCCGGGCATGTCGGCCCAGCCGTCGCCGTCGAGGTCCTGCCGGGTCTGGCGGTGGAAGCCGCCGGTCAGCGAGCCGCTCCACGCGTCGGACAAAGGCGTCGCGGCATAGGCGGTGACGTCTTGGCCGTCGCGCGTCGTGGCGTTGAGCAGGATTTCGGCCTCGGGCTCGTCTTTCGGGCGGCGCGAGACGAGGTTGATCACGCCACCGAGCGCCGAAGGGCCGTAGAGCGCCGAGGCGGCGCCCTTGATGACCTCGACCTGGCCGAGGTCGGTCGGCGGCACCTGCAGCAGGCCGAGCGACGAGGCCTGGCCGCCGTAGAGCGGCAGCCCGTCGGCGAGCAGCTGGGTGAAGCGGCCGTCCATGCCCTGGACGCGAACATTGGCGGCGCCGAGCGCGGGCGAGGTGACCTGGACTCTCAAACCGCCGGTCTCGCTGAGGATCATCGCCACGTTGCCGGGACGCATGAGGATCTTCTCCTCGATCTCCTCGCGGTCGATCACTTCGACGCGGACGGGCTCGTCCTGGACGCGGCGGCCCGAGCGCGTGGCCTGGACGATGATATCGTCTTCGCCGGCCTCGGCTTCGGTGGAGATGGGGGCGGGGGTGTCATCCGCCACGGTCTGGGCGGCGAGGGCGTGGGAATCGAACAAGGCGGCGCCTGCCAGTAGCAGGGCGCGGGTCTTCGCAAGCATGGGAAACTCCTGAACACGATCGAAGGCATGCGGCCGGGAGGCGGACCGCGTGACGTTCGGGGTTCAGGCTGCGGGCGGCTGGGTCGGCGGTGCCGTGGCCCGCGAGCGCAGCCGCGCGACCGGGCGGTCGAAAAGCAGCGGCGTCATCGGCGTCGCATCGCATTGCGATGCCATCGCGTGTGGATCGGGGGCGATCGGGCAGTGGTGGTGGCCGGCATGGGCTGCGCCCGTGTGCGAATCGCCCGGGACTTCGTCGCCGTGCTCGGCGTGAGCGCGCGCTTCGGTCGCGTGATCGGTCAGCGCATCGGCCTCGGCGGGCGACAGGTGGGTGCCGCACAGAAGCACGGTCAGGATGACCAGGAAGTGCACCTGCCTATGCATGGTGCGGCCTTAGCGCGTCGCGATGCGCGGGGCTAGCCGGGTCAACCCTGGCTTGCGGCCTTGGGATCGGTTGCTGGCAAAGCGCTCTCCACCGGCGGCGCCGGCTGGTCGCTGAGCAGATCGAGGCTCGCGAGCCGGTCGCGCGTGACGTTGCCGGGCTGCGGCTGTCCGTAAAGGAAGCCTTGCCCCTTGATGTCGCCGTACTGCATCAGCCGCGCGAGGATTTCCTTGTTCTCGATGCCCTCGGCGGTGACGGGCAGGCCGAGATCCTTGCCGAGGCGGGTGACTGCGTCGACGATCGCCGCGCTGTCGCTGTCCTCGGTCAGGTTCGTCACGAACATGCGATCGATCTTGATCCGGTCGAACGGCAGGCTGCGCAGCTGCGCGAGCGACGAATAGCCCGTGCCGAAATCGTCGAGGCTGATGCGTATGCCCTGGTTCTTGAGGCTGGTGACCAAGGTGCGCACTTCGGCGACGTTCTCGTGCAGGCACGATTCGGTGATCTCGATCTCGAGCCGGTGTGGCGGGAAATTCGCCTCGACCAGCATCTTGAGCAGTTTCTGCGCGAACCACGGATCGCGCATCTGCAGCGGCGAGATGTTGACCGAGAGCGTGAGCTTCGCGTCCCAGGTCTTCGCGTCTTCGAGCGCCTGGGCGATCACGCTTTCGGAAAGGTCGGCGATCGCGCCGATCTCTTCGGCGATGGGGATGAAGATCTCGGGACTGATCACGCCGAGCGCAGGCGATTTCCACCGCGCGAGCATCTCGAAGCCGGTGAGCTCGCCGCTGGCGAGGTCGATCTGCTGTTCGTAGAACGGCACGAATTCGCCGAGGCGGATGCCGCGGCGGATGCCCTGCTCGATCTCGCGGCGGAAGCGCAATTCGTTCTGCATCGGCGCGTCGAACCAGAAGTAGCGGTTCTTTCCTGCGCGCTTGGCGTGGTACATCGCGATGTCGGCCATGTGCAGAAGCGTATGCGCATCGGCCGGCTCTTCGCCGACCTCCCGCGAGAAGTCGCTGCGGGTGAGGCCCAGCGACGCGGTGATTTCGATGCCGCTGCCGCTCACATCTGAGCGCGTGGCGATCGCTTCGATCAGCGCCACGGCGAGATCGTCGATCACCTCGGGGCGCTTGGGGTCGAGTGGCAGGACACAGGCGAACTCGTCGCCGCCGAGACGCGCGAGCAGCCCGCGCTTGGGCAGCAGTGCCGCGATCCGCGTCGCGCATTCGCGCAGCACTTGGTCGCCCGTGGAGTGGCCGTTGAAGTCGTTGATTTGCTTGAAGTTGTCGAGGTCGATCATGACCAGTGCGACGACTTCGCCCCGATCGGTGCCAGCGCTGATGAGCTCGGCCGTGGCATCGGCCAGGCTGCGGCGGTTGAGGCAACCGGTCAGCGGGTCGGTTTCGGCCAGGAGCTTGGCCTGCTCCTCGGCCTTGCGGCGTTCCTGAACTTCCTGGCTGAGCTGGCGATAGCGGCGCCAGCCGAAGATGATCAGCGCGATGTTGAGCAGGAGCGCGCTGGTCAGCGCCTTGTCGGGGCCGAGGCCGCCGGCGAAGGAGCGTACGACCTGGGGGACGACGACTCCGCCGGTGCCCACGAACATGATGATCGCGGCGGTGGCGATGCCGAGTGCAACCATGTCGCGTTCGGCCTTGCCGAAGCGGTTTCTCGAGCCGTCCCTGGGGTCGCCGGGATTATGTTTCGTGTCCGCCATCCGCGTACCTTTTTCCCGCAATGTGCGGAGGATACCCGAGGCGGTCTGAAATTTCGGTTAAGCCCAAAGTCTAGCTGCGATCGGACGTGCTGTTATTTCTTCAGGCCGATTTCGCGCAGACGTTCCTGCAGATAGTCGTCGGCCGAGATCGACACCGGATAGCGATCGGGATTCTCGGCCGAAACGCATTGCGGCAAGGTGGCGAAGCGGAAGTCGCTGCGCAGGTGCAGGAAGAATGGCATCGAATAGCGGCTGTGCCCGGCGCGTGCGCCGGCCGGATTGCGCACGCGGTGCGTGGTCGAGGGCAGGACGTGGTTGGTCAGCCGCTGCAGCATGTCGCCGATGTTGATCACGACCGCGCCCTCGGGCGGCGCCACGGGCAGCCAGGAGCCATCTTTCGCGAGCAGCTCGAGCCCGGCCTCTTCGGCGCCGAGCAGCAGGGTGATCAGGTTGATGTCCTCATGCGCACCGGCACGGATCGCGCCGCCCTGATCGGGCCCGACCGGCGGATAGTGGAGCAGGCGTAGCACCGAATTGCCGTCGGCGATGGCCGGATCGAACCAGTCGGCGGCCAGGCCCAGGTGCACGGCGATGCGCGAGAGGATCACCGAGCCGACACGGTCGAATTCGGCGAACAGCGGCTCGAACACCTCGCGGAAACCCTCGGGCCGGCGGGGCCAGACGTTGGGTGGCATCGAGCTCGTCGCGAGCGGGTGCCCGGCAGGCAGGTCGCGGCCGACGTGCCAGAACTCTTTCAGATCGGTCTCCTGTGCGCCCTTGGCGATCTCGGTGCGGAATGGCGTGTAGCCGCGCGCGCCCGACATCCCCTGGAGCAAGTAGGAGCGCTTCTCTTCCTCGGGCAGGGCGAAGAGCTCGGCGGTCAGCCGCCAGGCATCGGTGATCAGCTTGGAGTCGATGCCGTGATCGCGCACGAGCGCGAAGCCGAAGGCGCGGAAAGAATTGCCGATCTCGTCCGAAAACCGCTGCGGTTCGTCGGCGAGGCTCAGCACGGGGAGGGTCTGGAGGTCCATGGCTTTCCCAGTCCGGAAATGGTCGTTATGCCCGCCCTCTACCGGACAATGGGCAGGCATGCATGACCAAAATCAATGACGCAGGCACGGAAGCGCCGCGCTACTGGCTGTTGAAGTCGGAGCCCGACGCCTATGGCTGGAACGATCTCGTCGCCGAGGGCGAGGGCACCTGGGACGGCGTGCGGAATCACCGCGCCGCGAACAACCTGCGGGCGATGAAGCAGGGCGACAAGGCGTTCTTCTACCACTCGAACATCGGGCTCGAGATCGTCGGCATCGTCACCATCAGCCAGGCGGGCCTGACCGATCCCAGCGATCCCGAGGGCAAGTGGGCGGCGGTCAAGGTCAAGCCGGATCGGAAGCTCAAGCGGCCCGTGAGCCTGAAGGAGATCAAAGCCGATCCCGCGCTTGCCGACATGGAGCTCGTGCGCCTGTCGCGGCTGTCGGTGGCCGAACTGACACCGCAGGAGTGGGACTACGTTCTCGGCATGGCGGGAGGCTGATACACTCTTTTACGGAACCAAGCGCGCCTCGGGCACGTTCCCTTTCCGAAGCCTGAGACATCGGTCTCGGCGCCCAGGACAAGGAGTTACGACATGGGTGAACTCAAGGACAAGGCCAAGGGCCTCGCGAACGAAATCGCCGGCAACGTCAAGCAGGCCGCCGGCAAGGCCAATGACGATCCCGCGCTGCACGCCGAAGGCAAGGCGCAGGAACGCAAGGGCGAAGCACAGAACCTGCTCGGCAAGGTGAAGGGCGCTCTCGGCGACAAGGTCTGACGCGTTTCGCGATCGAAGAAAGAAGGGTCGTTCCCACGGGAGCGGCCCTTTTTCGTGCCTGTCCCGGAACGGGAAGGCGCGCAGAGGTCTAGGTTAACCGGCTAGTACGATGGTGAAGAATTCCTTAACTCCACTGCATGACCAAGCGACGCGCCCTTGTCCTTTCGGACGAATCCGCCCGGCATCCGTTCCTGGCGAGCCTTCCGGCGCACGTGCGCCGCGTGGATCGTGATCTCGACGTGCGCAGCCGTACCGAAGGTACCGGCTGGCGCGATTTTTTGACCGCCTACAGCGCCTGCCTGGCGGCGGTCGCGACCTTCATCGCCTGACCTTAGGATGGGATGCGGCCTTCAGGCCGCGGCCGCGAGTTCGGCCTTGTAGAGCAGCCGGCCGAGCCAGGCCGAGCCCAGGCACATCGCCGCGACGAGCAGGAGCTGGTCGGCGATGGCGACGCCCCCGGCGCTGAGGCCGACAGCGAGCAGCGATCCGACCACCATGGCCCCCGAATTGACGATGTTGTTCGCCGCGATCGTGCGCGCCGTCTGCGACTTGTCGACCGAGGTGGTGAGGAAGGCGTAGAGCGGCACGACGAACATGCCGCCGGCAATCGCGATGCCCAACAGGGTACCGAGCAGCGGCAGGGCCAGTGGCTGAACGATGAAGCCGGCCACATCGAGTAGCCCATCGATTTCCTGTGTACCCCAGTTGGCGCAAACCAGATGGAACGCGACGACGAAGACGCCCATGACGATGACCGAGGCGGGCGAATAGCGTGCCGAGACCTTGCCTTTCAGCAGGGCGTTGATCGTCATCGAGCCGATCGCGATGCCCACCGAGAAGATCACGAGGAACAGGCTGGCCACTTCCTTGCTGGCATGGAGCACGTTCTTGGCGAGCGGCGGAAACTGGATGAACAGGACGGCGCCGATCGTCCAGAAGAACGAGATCGCCATGATCGCGAGGAATACGCGGCGCTCGTCCATCGTCTTGCGGATCAAGGTCGCCGACGAGCGGAACACGTGGAAGTCGAGCGGCTGCGCGGCGGTGAGCGGCGGGGCGGGGGGGACCTGGCGGCCGGCAAAATAGCCGACCACCGCGGTCAGCACCACGCAGAGCGCTGCCCATTCGACCTCGATCCAGCCCGCCAGGATCGTTCCGGCGAGCACCGCCATGTAGGTGCCGGCCTCGACCAGGCCCGTTCCGGCGAGAACCTCGTCCGATTTCAGATGCTGCGGCAGGATGGCGTACTTGATCGGGCCGAAGAAGGTCGAATGGATACCCATGGCGAAGAGCGCGAGCAGCATCAGCGGGATCGCCACGGTTTTTACCAGCATGCCCTGCCAGGCGAGCACCAGGCCGGCACCGCCGACCAGCATGATCAGGATTTCGCAGAACTTGACGATGCGGATGATCTTCGCCTTGTCGCGCATGTCGGCGAGCTGGCCCGACAGCGCCGAGAGCACGAAGAAGGGAATGATGAACAGCGCCGAGGCGATCGCGCTGAACCGCGCTTCCTCGGCCTCCGAGTTGTAGACGCTGTAAACGACGTACAACACCATGGCGTTCTTGAAGAGGTTGTCGTTGAAGGCGCCGAGCAGCTGGGTAACGAAAAGCGGCAGAAACCGGCGCGTGCCGATGAGGTGCGTGGTTGTTGTCATGGCCTCGTGTTCGGCAGTCTCTCTTGGCGCGCGACCCTAGCGGTTGCTTGGCCGTCCACAACCCCTTCTAGCGCCTCTTTTGTGCAGAAGTGTTACCCGCTATCTCTGGTGGCACGATGCTGACTCTGCCCAACATTCTCACGCTCTCGCGGATAGTCGCCCTGCCGATCCTGGCCGCCCTGCTATGGTGGCCGACCTGGCGCACGGGCTATGGAATCGCTTTCGTGGTCTATTGCCTGATGGGCATCACCGACTATTTCGACGGCTACCTGGCGCGCGCGCAGGGCACGGTGTCCAAGCTGGGCGTCTTCCTCGATCCGATCGCCGACAAGATCATGGTGGCGACGGTGGTCCTCGTCCTGACCGCGCAGGGCGTCCTCACTGGTCCCTATGTCGGCGACATGCACGTGATCGCCGGGCTGGTGATCCTGATCCGCGAGATTGCGGTTTCGGGACTGCGCGAATTCCTTGGTGGTCTGCAGGTATCGGTGCCGGTGAGCCGCCTGGCCAAGTGGAAGACGACTTTCCAGCTCGTTTGCCTGGGCGCGCTGATCCTGGGTAACGCGCTGCCTGGCTGGACGCTGACCCTGGCCGGCTTCACTTTCAACCTGCCGCATACGGTCGGTCTCACCACGCTCTGGGCCGCGGCGGCGCTGACTCTCGTGACCGGATGGGATTATCTGCGGGTCGGTCTCAAACACATGGATTGATCGTGCGCCTTCCGCGCGCGTTTCCGAATATTCATTGCCTCTTCCCAAGTGCATGAACGGATTGGTATTTTCGTCAAACGCCTATCGCTTACCTAGGTTACTAGTTTTCTGAAAGTCGAGGGCCAGTCATCGTCACGACGATACTGTGGAATAACTTAATGCGTTCGTGGAAACGCATTGTCTGCGATACGCAGTCGCTTATACTCCCGCCTTGAAAAACAAGAATTGGGAGCAATTCCAGACCGCTTGAAGACTCGCTCCGGCCCGCAATGGCGCGCGCCGGCAACCGAGCGCAGCGGCTGAGAATGGCCGGCCCGAGCGGGTCGGTCCTCATGGGGAGGAAGCGATGAAGCTGACTGGCATGTCCCGTAATTCTCTGCTCGCGTCCACGGCAATCACAATAGGCATAGGCCTGCCGTTACAAGCCTTGGCTCAGACGTCCGAAGGCACCGTCGGGCTCGAGGAAATCGTCGTCACCGCGCAGAAGCGCGAACAGAGTCTTCAGGACGTTCCGATCGCGGTGACCGCGGTCACCCAGGAAAACCTCCAGGCCAACCGTATCTTCACGGTCAACGATCTCTCGGCGGTCGCGCCGGGCGTGACGGTAAAACCCTCGGCTGGCGGTATCTCGACTCCATCGTTCACGATCCGCGGCCAGACGAGCTTCGGCGTCGTCGCCGGTTCGGACAAGCAGGTCTCGATCTATGTCGATGGCGTCTACATCGGCTCTCCGCGTGGCTCGATCTTCCAGCTGCCCGACATCCAGCGGCTCGAAGTGCTGCGCGGTCCGCAGGGTACGCTGTTCGGTCGCAACGCCACGGCCGGCGCGATCAGCGTGACCACGCGCGATCCCACCGGTGACGCGCGCGTGAAGCTCGAAGGGTCTTACGGCAACTATGACGCCTATCGCCTGCGCGCGACGGTGGAGACGCCGCAATTCGGTCCGTTCAGCGCCTACTTCAGCTATGTGCGCGACTATCGCCGCGGCGAGATTCGCAATGCCGCCGAAGGCACCCTGTGGGATCGCAGCAATTCGCCCTCGGGCTTCGGCGTGAAGCGTTCGCCGCGCTGGCTCGGGACGGTCGATTCGAATTCCTACTTCGCGGCAGTGAAGTTCGAGCCGAGCGATAGCTTCAAGCTGGTCTACAAATACGACCGCAACGACGACAAGGGCACGCC
>SECS01000009.1 GCA_004211435.1 Novosphingobium sp.
GCGCGCCGCCCCGACGTGCGCGAGGCCGAGCGCAAGCTCGCCGCCGACACCGCGCGGATCGGCGTGACCACGGCCGAGCTCTATCCGAAGATCTCGCTCGGTGGTTCGGGCAACTTCTTCCGCAACGCCCAGGTGCGTGGTTCGGACTCGTTCACTTTCGCGCTCGGGCCGCTGCTTTCGTGGTCCTTCCCCAGCGTCCTCGCCGGCCGCACCCGGATCGACCAGGCCGAGGCGACGACCCGCGCTTCGCTGGCGAGCTTCGACGGGGCGGTGCTGACCGCGCTCAAGGAGACCGAGCAGGCGCTGTCGACCTATGCCGCCGAGACCGAACGCAACCAGCGGTTGCGCGAGGCCGTGGGCCATGCCGACGTCGCCTATCGCCTGTCCGACCAGCGCTATCGTGCGGGTTCGACCGGCCTGCTCGATCAGCTCGACGCGCAGCGCGAGCTGATCGCCGCGCGCAGCGCTCTGGCGGCGTCGGACCAGCAGCTGGGCTCGCTGCGGGTGGACCTGTTCAAGGCGCTTGGTGGTGGCTGGGCGGACTTGCCGCCCGAGGCCCCGCGCCTGAACTAGAGCGCGATCTCACGCGTCACGCCGATCGCCTCGAGGAAGGCGGGATCGTGGCTGACCGCAAGGATCGCGCCGTCGTAGCCGCGTAGCGCAGCCTCGATTACTTCGAGCGATTCGATGTCGAGATGATTGGTCGGCTCGTCGAGCAGGAGCAGTTGCGGCACCGGCGCGGCCGAGAGCACGCAGGCCAGCCCCGCGCGCAGCGCCTCGCCGCCCGACAGCACCGACACCGGCTTTTCGGCATCGACGTTGCGGAAGGCGAAGCGCGCGAGCGCGGCGCGCGCCTCGTTGTCGGTCAGCATGGGGTTCAGCCGATGCATGTTGGCGACGATGCTGGTCTCGCGATCGAGCAGTGCGACCTGTTGGTCGAGCAGGGCCATGCGATCGGAGGCCGCCTTCACGCGCCCGCTACGGGGGGCGGTCACGCCGCTAACGAGACTTAGCAGGCTGGTCTTGCCCGCGCCGTTGCGGCCGGTGATCGCGATCCGCTCGGGGCCGGTGATCGTGAAGGACAGATGCTCGATCAGCGCGTTTTCGCCCGGTCCCCAGGACACCTCGTCGAAGTCGACGAGCACGCGGTTGGCGGGCAGGCCTGACGAGGGCAGATCGATCGTCAACGGGGTGACGACCTCGACCCGTGCCCGCGCGCCGTCGAGTACGGCCTGGGTCTCGGCGCTGCGCTGGCCGGCGAGGGTGGAGCCGCGCGCGGCGGTGTTTTCGGCGCGTTCCTTCTGACGGCCGAGCAGGATCTTGGGCGCCGAGCCGCTCGCGGCATAGGTGCGGCCGGCCTTGTCGCGTCGCGCCTGACGTTCCTGCGCGACCTGCGCCTCGCGCGCCTGGCTGCGGACTTGTCGCGCGGCGCGGTCGAGATCGCTTTCGGCGGCTTCGCGTGCGGCATCGCGCGCAGCGACCCAGGACGACCAGCCGCCGCCGTGGACGGTCGCGCCGAGCGGGGAAAGCGCGACGATGCGGTCCATCGCTTCGAGCAGGACCCGGTCGTGGCTGGCGACGATTGCGCCGCCGCGCCAACCCGCGAGCAGTTCTGCCACGGCCTGGCGGCCCTCCGCATCGAGATTATTGGTCGGTTCGTCGAGCAGCAGCAGGTCGGGCGGATCGATCAGTAGCCGCGCGATCCCGATGCGCGTGCGCTCACCGCCGCTGAAGCTCGCGAGCGGGCGATCGAGCGCGGGCGCGGACAGGCCAGCCTGGGCGAAGGCTTCGTCGATGCGCGCGGGCAGGGTCCAGTCGGCCAGGTCGAAGTCGGCCTCGTCGGCCAAGCCGGCCTCGATGCGATCGAGCCGGGCGAGGGCTTCGCCAGCCCCCAGCGCCTGGGCCACGCTCGCGTCATCGGCAAGCAGGGCCTGGTGCAGCATGCCGATGCTGCCCGATCGCGTGATCGTGCCTGCCAAGGGCGTCAGTTCGGCGGCGATCATGCGCAGCAAGGTCGACTTGCCGGCGCCGTTGCGGCCGACGAGGCCCGTGCGTTCGGCGCCGAAGCTCAGCGAAAGATCAGAAAACAGCGGCTTGCCCGACGGCGTAGCCGCCGCGACAGAGGCGAGGGTGAGAAAGACAGGCATGGAGAGGCACCGGGAAAATCAAAAAGGACGGGCTGGTTCAGCGCGTCTTCCGGTCCATTCCATCCTCCTGTGCCCTGCCGACACGACGCCGGCGCAGGGACTATATAGGATTGCGTCGCCTGCCGGTCAAACCCAGCCAGCCACCCTCGCGAAAGCGGGGGGCGCTTTCGGATCTTTACGAGATTGCGGGAATGATCGCGAGCGCTCTCCGCTTTCGCGGGGACGACCGGTCGTATGTCAGTCCGCCTCCACGTCGAACAGGTCGCGATACTGGCGCGGTTGCGAGCGCAGGTATTGTGGCGGCGCCTTGACGCTGGCGCCGAGATGCGCGGCGGCGTGCCAGGGCCAGCGTGGATCGTAGAGGATGCCGCGGGCCAGCGCGATGGCATCGGCATCGCCGGTGGCGACGATCGCCTCGGCCTGCTCGAACTCGGTGATCAGGCCCACCGCGATCACGGGCATCGTCACCGCCTGCTTCACGGCGCGAGCCAGCGGTACCTGATAGCTCGGGCCGACGGGAATGTTCTGGTGGTGGGCGAGCCCGCCGCTCGAGACGTGGATCGCCGCGCAGCCGCGCGCTTCGAGCGCCTGGGCCAGGGCTACCGTCTGCTCGATGTCCCAGCCGCCCTCGGCCCAGTCGGTGCCCGAGACGCGGACAGTGACGGGCCTGTCCGCGGGGAAGGCCGCGCGCACCGCGTCGAACACTTCGAGCGGGAAGCGCAGACGGTTCTCAAGGCTGCCGCCATATTCGTCCTCGCGGTGGTTCGACAGCGGCGAGAGGAATTCGTGGAGCAGGTAGCCGTGCGCCATGTGTATCTGCACCGCGGCGAGATCGAGCCGCGCGGCGCGCCGGGCCGCGGCGGCGAAGGCTTCGCGGATTTCGTCGAGGCCGGCTTTGTCGAGCGCGAGGGGCGGCACCTCGTCCGGCTCGAAGGCGAGCGCCGAGGGCGCGACGGTCTGCCAGCCGTTTTCGTGATCGGGGGCGAGTTGCTTGCCGCCGTGCCAGGGCAGGTCGGTCGAAGCCTTTCGCCCGGCGTGCGCGAGCTGGATCGCGATCGGCATGTCCGACCACTTGCGCACGCTGGCGAGGACATCGGCCATCGCCGCTTCGGTCGCGTCATCCCACAGGCCGACATCGGCGTAGGAGATGCGGCCTTCGGGCAGGACCGCGGTCGCCTCGATCGTCAGCAGGGCGGCGCCCGACAGTGCAAGCTGACCGAGATGGATCGTGTGCCAGTCGGTCATGCGGCCATCGACCGCCGAATACTGGCACATCGGTGCGATGACGATGCGGTTGGCCAGGGTCTGGTCACCCACTGTCAGGCGTTCGAACAAACGGGGTGTGGACACCGTGCCTCCTAATTCGCAGGTTTCGGCACGGAAGGATGCTCGCGGGCCGATGCGTGGGCCGGACGGCCGCGCTCGGAGAAGCTGGCGAGGATCGGCCGGAATACAAGCGCCGGCGCGCGCAGGGGGACCGAAAGAAAATCTGGTCCCGACGATAGTTGGAGAGGGGTCGCCTCGGTGGCCGCCCCTCTCCGAACTCGTCGTGCTACCGAAGGTAGCAAGCTTCGCGCTCCGCCCGAAATGAGGAGGCGCGAAACGAAGGGCTTAGCCGTTCAGCTTGTCCTTGACCGCCTTGGCAGCGGCGAAGGTCAGCTTCTTCGAGGCAGCGATCTGCATCGCGGCGCCGGTCGCCGGGTTGCGGCCTTCGCGAGCCGGGCTGTCCTTGACCTTGAACTTGCCGAAACCGTTCAGCGAGACTTCCTCACCCTTGCCGGCAGCGTCAGCGATCGCGGCGAAAACGCCGTCCACGTACTTGCGAGCGTCGGCCTTGGTGATGCCGTGCTCGCCCGCGAGGCTGTCTGCGATGTCGTTGTTGTTCATGGAAATCGGTTTCCCTTCAGTGATGAGGCGCGCCCGCTAGACGAGGAAGCTGGCAATTTCCAGTGCCAACCATCCGGAATCGTACTGTTTCCGCCATAGCGGGGCGGGATCGGCATCGTCCGATGACGGCTCCCCTCACCGGATCCGAAACGGACGATGGCCTTCGACTAGCATCACGCGCGGCCGAAGCAAATCGCAAGAAGCACGATTTGCGTGAGTTTTCGGCAGGGAAAAGCCCCAAACGAGGCGTTTTTGCGCTGTCCGGCGGGCGATCACGGCCGACGCGGGGTCAGGCCACGCGTCAGCAGCCGCGTCAGGAAGGCGGCATAGTCTCCCCGGAGCCCGTGAGTCAGGCCCCGAGGCCGGTCGTCGTCGGGTCTGAGGCCCTCGGCAAATATCAGTTGGATCGTGGCACGCGCCGTGGCTTCGACATCGTCGATCGCCAACTCCCCAGCGGCCTTGGCTTCGCCGAGCAGCGCGGCCAGCGGTGCGAAGAAGATCTTGCGCGTCGCATCGAGCATTTCGGTCTTCAGCGCCGATATATATCCGTGATCGCGGCGCAGCAGGTGCTGGAGTGCCTGCGATTCCGGCCGGGTGATCGCGGCAAGCGCGGCTTCGATATAGTGAAGCAGGCGTTCCTCGGCGGATCCGCCGCCTTCATATTGCAGCGCTTCGGCGCTGGTCAGCGCGTCGCGGATGATGCCGACGAAAAGCGCCTGCTTGTTCGGATAGCGTGCATAGAGCGACTTGCGCGAGAGCCCGGCCGCCTGGGCTATCGCATGCATCGTGGCCGCCTCACCATGCTCGAGCATCGCCTGTAGCGTCGCCTCGCGGATCGCGAGGTCGATCTCTGCCGTTTCGGTCAGCTTTGGCCGGCCCTTGCCGCGTATCCCAACAGCCATTCCCATCCTTTCAGCCTGGCTCCGTGAGCCTTAAGCGAGTGTCGGCATAAAAGAAACACGCTTGTTTATTTAATTGCGCGCTGCTAGTCGAACGGCAGGACTGAAACGGATCGATTTTCACGACGATGGCGCGGCCGCGATATCTTGTCCCCGTTCTGTTCGCCGTCGGTTTGGTCGTTCTGGCCGGCTGCGCGCCGACGGTTCACCTGCCTTCTCCCGACACGCATCTGCCCACCGGTTTCGAAAAGCCGGCGCCCGTCGCGGCCGATGCCGTCGTGCTCGACCGCTGGTGGAACGGCTTCGACGACCCGCAGCTTACCGGCCTCATCGCCACCGCGCTCGATCGCAGTACCACGGCGCGCCTTGCCTATGCGCGGATCGTCGAGGCGCGCGCGACACGCCGCCAGAGTCGGGCCACGACCCTGCCCACCGGCAGCCTTTCCGCCACGGCCACCGAGCAGGGCAGCGAACGGCTTTGGGGCAACGGTCTTTCGCAGGGTGGCGGCGAAGCCTATCAGGCCACCTTCTACCCGAGCTGGGAAATCGATTTGTTCGGCCGGCTCGGCGCAATCCGTGAGCGTGCCGATCTCGACTATCGCGCCGCCGCGCTCGATTTCCACGGCGCGCGGCTGGCGCTTGCCGGCGACGTCGCCGCGGCGCTGTTCCAGGCGCGGTTCCTTGCGGTCCAGCTCGCGAACGCGCGCGACACATTGGGCATAGCGCGCGATCTGGCGCGCACCGGCGAGCTCGGCCGCGCGCGGGGGCTGACTTCGGGCCAGGATGCGGCCCGGCTCCAAGCCGATCTGGCGAGCGGCGAGGGCGAGGTCATCCGGCTCGAGGCCGAGCTGCGCGCCGCCAAGCGTTCGCTGCTGATCCTCATTGGCGATCCCGCCGCTGCGACCGACACGCTCGCGATCGAGGCGGCGCTGGCGCCGCCGCCAACCTTGCCCGAAACGACGCCGGGCCTGCTGCTCGCGCGACGGACCGACGTGCGCCGCGCCGAACTGGCGCTCGCCTCGGCCGCGCGCACGATCGAGATCGATCGGCTCGCGCTGTTCCCGCGCTTCTCGATCCAGCCCGGCGCCGTGCTCAACGCTACCGACGCCGGCGGCACCGGGCTCTGGTCGCTCGCCGCAGGCATGACCTTGCCGATCCTTGACCGCGCGCGCCTGCTCGCCAGCCTGCGGATCAGCGAGGCGCGCGGGCAGCAGGCGGTGATCAGCTACGAACGCGCGGTGCAGGCCGCTTTCGGCGAGGCCGAGAACGCGACGACCCGTGTCGAGGCCGGGCGCCGACGGATCGTCCAACTCGTGCGCGCGACCGACGAAGCGCGCTTCGCCTTCGACGCCGCGCGGCGCGGTTATGCGGCCGGGCTGACCGATCTCACCACCCTGCTGCAAGCCCAGCGCGTCTGGCTGCAGAACCTCGCGACGCTCAATGCCGCGCGTTTCGGTCTGCTGTCCGACACCGTCACCGCCGTGCGCGCGCTCGGCGGCGGCTGGGACCCGCAGACCGATCTCGGCGCGCAGGCGCCGCTGCCGTCCTCCTCCGCGCCGACCACTCCGGAAGCCCCTTGATGCACCGCCTTCCCCTTACCGTTTCCGTCCTCGCCGTCGCGCTCGCTCTTGGCGGCTGCGGCAAGAAGACGTCGGATGCCAACAAGGAGCTGCCGCCCCAGACGGTCACTGTCGTCGCGGCCGCGCAGCACGACATCTCGGGCGCGCTGACCGCTTCGGGCCGCTTGATCCCGCGCGAGGAAATGGCGGTGGCCGCCGATCTCAACGGCTATCGCGTCGCGCGAGTCACGGTCGAGGAAGGCGCCTATGTGCGCCGCGGCACGGTGCTCGCCGTGCTCGACGACAGCCTGCTGCGCTCGCAGATCGACCAAGTCCGCGCAACGCTCTCGCAGCAGCAGGTCGCGGCCGAGCAGGCCGCGGCGCAAGCGATCCGTGTCGACGGGCTCGACAATCAGGGCGTGCTCTCGAAAGAGGCGATCGACAATCGCCGCTTCGCGGTGCGTTCGAGCCGCGCCGCCGCCGCTGCGACGCGCGCGCAGCTCAACGACCTGCTGACCCGCCAGAACCACCTGGCCATCCGCGCGCCGGCTGACGGCGTGGTGCTCGAGCGCACGGTGCGTCCCGGCGACACTTCGAGCACGGGCACGGCCATGTTCCGCATGGCGCGCGACAGCGAGATCGAACTCTATGCCGAACTGCCTGAGGGCGACATAGCGCGCATCTCGGTCGGCGATCCGGCCGAGGTCGTGCTTGCCTCGGGCCGCCGGCTGACGGGCCAGGTGCGCCTGATCGGCATGCGCGTCGATTCCCAGACCGGGCTATCGATCGCGCGCATAACCTTGCCGCGCGATCCAGAGCTGCGCCAGGGTGGCTTCGCTCAGGCGCGCTTCACGCGGACCTTCTCGGTCCTTGCCGTGCCCGAGGCCGCGGTTCACTTCGACGCCGATGGCGCTTCGGTCCAGGTGATCGACGCCAAGGACAAGGTCAGCCGCCTGCGCGTACGCACCGGCCGCCGCGCGCAGGGACTGGTCGAGATCGTCTCGGGCCTCGCCGCCGGACAGCGCGTCGCCGTAAAGGGCAGTGCCTTCGTGCTCAACGGTGACAAGGTGAAGGTCGCGAAATGAAGATTTCCGCCTGGGCCATCCGTAACCCGATTCCGGTGGTCCTGCTCTTCATCATTCTGACCCTGTCGGGCACCGTGGCTTTCCTGCGGATGCCGATCAAGCAGTTCCCCAACGTCCAGTTGCCGATCGTCACGGTCTCGGTCACCCAGAGCGGTGCCGCGCCGACCGAGATGGAGAACCAGATCACCCGGCCGCTCGAGAACGCGCTGACGGGCGTCGCCGGGATCAAGAACGTCAGCTCGACCGTGACCACGGGCGTGTCGAGCACGACACTGGAATTCGAACTCGGCACCGATCTGCAGAAGGCGGTCGACGACGTCCGCACGATCGTCGAGCGCACGCGCGTGCAGCTGCCCTCGGGCATCGATCCGCCTTCGGTCCAGCGGCTCGACCTCGATAGCGCTCCGGTCATGACCTATGCGGTCTCTGCGCCGGCGATGGGCGAGACCGAGCTCGCGTGGTTCATCGACAACGACGTCGCGCGCGTGCTCCAGGCGCAGAGCGGCGTGGCCCAGGTCTCGCGCATCGGCGGCGCTGCGCGCGAGATCGTCGTCGTGCTCGATCCCGAGCGCATGGCCGCGCTCGACATCAACGCGTCGCAGGTGAATTCGGCGCTCGCCGCCTTCCACAGCGACAATCCCGGCGGCCGCGCGACGATCGGCGCGGTCGAGCAGACGATCCGCGTGATCGGATCTGCACAGGACGTCGCCGCGATCCGCGACCTGACGATCCCCGTCCAGGGGCGCTACGTGCGCCTTTCGGACATCGCCGAAGTCGGCGACGGCAAGGGCGAGGTGCGCGGCTTCGCGCGGCTCAACGGCCGGCCGGTGGTCGCGATCCAGATTTCGAAGACAAGCAACGCCAGCGACGTGACGGTCGACAATGCGGTCAAGGCCGGCGTCGCCAAGCTCGCGAAGGCGCATCCCGGGGTCACCTTCACCGAGATCGTCTCGACCGCAGACCAGACTCGCCGCGCATTCCACGCCACGCTCGACGTGCTGGTCGAAGGCATCGTCCTCGCCATCGTCGTCGTCTACCTGTTCCTTCGCGACTGGCGCGCCACGGCGATCGCGGCGACGGCCATGCCTTTGTCGCTGATCCCCACCTTCATCTTCATGGCTGCCATGGGCTTCAGCCTCAACGGCCTGACCCTGCTCGCGCTGACTCTGGTGATCGGTATCCTCGTCGACGACGCGATCGTTGAGATCGAGAACATCGAGAAGCGTATCGAACGTGGCGAATCGCCCTACCGCGCGGCGCTGATCGGTGCTGATTCGATCGGCCTTGCGGTGATCGCCACGACCGCGACGATCATCGCGGTCTTCGCGCCGGTCTCGGCGATCCCGGGCGAGATCGGCCAGTTCTTCAAGGAGTTCGGCCTTACCGTCGCTGCGGCCGTGACCTTCTCGCTGGTCGTCGCGCGCCTGCTCACCCCGGTCATGGCCGCCTATTTCCTGCTTCCGCTCGAACAGCGCGGATCGCACAGCACGGGTGGCGGGCTCCATCCGCAGCACAAACGCCTGCTCGACTGGGCCTTGGCGCGGCCCTGGACCTGCACCGCGATCGGCGGCGGGCTGTTCGTTCTGTCGCTGGCGCTCGGCGCGACCTTGCCCTTCGGCTTCCAGGCCGTGCCCAACCGCAACTACGTCTATCTCGCGGTCGAGGGCGCACCGGGCGCCAGCCGCGAGGACATGAGCGAGGCCGTGCAGAAGGCCACGCAGATGATTCGGCAGGAGCCCGACGTGGTCTCGGTCTTCGCGCAGGTTGGCTCGACCAGCGGCGGTTTCGGCGGCGGTGGTTCGGACCTGCGCAACGGAACGCTGACCGTGGTGCTCAAGCACGAGCGCGAACACAGCTCCGAGCAATTCCAGGCCTTGCTCGCGCCGAAGCTGCGTCAGATTCCCGAGGCGCGATTCTACAACCAGGGCAATTTCGGCCAGGCAGCGGTCTCGGTGGTTCTCGCCGGTCAGGATGGCGCGGCGCTCGAGCGCGTGCAGATGCAGCTTCTGCGCGAGATGCGCGGGCTGTCCTCGGTCTCCGATCCACGGCCGAGCCCCTCGGCACCCGGTCCCGAGCTGATCGTCACGCCGCGCCCGGCCGAAGCCGCGCGGCTCAACGTCGACAGCCGCGCCCTGGCCAACGTCCTGCGCATCGCCACGATCGGCGACATCGACGCGACGGTCGCGAAGTATCCGGCGGGCGAGCAATTGCTGCCGATCCGCGTTCGCCTGCCCGAACAGGCGCGCGACGATCTCGACACGATCGCCCAACTGCGCGTGCCCACGCGAGACGGCCGGACGACGCCCTTGTCGAGCGTCGCCGACTTCCGCTTCCAGTCGGGCCCCGGCCGCATCGTCCGTTTCGATCGCGAGCGCCGCATCTCGGTCGAGGCCGATCTCGCGGTGGGCGCGGTGATCGGCACGACCCTGGGCGACGTCCGCAAGCTGCCGATCATGAAGAACCTGCCCGCGGGCATCCACGAGGCCGATCAGGGCGTGAACCAGCAACTCGGCGAGCTGGTCATCGGCTTCTTCCTGGCGCTGGTCGCGGGCATCGGCCTGACCTTCACCGTGCTGGTCCTGCTGTTCCGCGGCTTTTTCAAGCCCATCGTCATCATGGGGGCTCTGCCGCTGTCGATGGTCGGGGCCTTCGCCGCGCTCAAGCTCGGCGGTTTCGCGCTCGAGTTGCCGGTGTTCATCGGCTTCCTGATGCTGATGGGGCTTTGTGCCAAGAACTCGATCCTGCTCGTCGAATTCGCGATCGAGGCCGAGCGCGCCGGCGCCTCGATGCGCGACGCGCTGATGGAAGCCTGTGCCCAGCGTACGCGGCCGATCATCATGACCTCTGTGGCAATGATCGCGGGCATGCTGCCGACGGCCTTCGCGGTTAGCGAAGGCTCCGAGTCGCGCCAGCCGATGGCCGTGGCGGTGATCGGCGGCATGCTGACCTCGACCGCGCTGTCGCTGTTCCTGGTGCCGGTGATCTACGAGATCATCGATATGTTCGAGATGCGCATAAGGCCCAAGTTCGCCCGTTTCGTCACGCCCAAGCAGCCCGGTGACGATGATCCTCTTCCCGAAGAGGCGCATGCCGGTTAAGCCATCGCCAATCGTTCAACTTATAAACCATTTAATCCAAGGAGACCTGAAATGCGTAAAGTCCTTCTCACCGCCGCGCTCGCGCTTGCCCCGGTTCTCGCCGCTCCGGTCTTCGCCGCCGAGCCCGCCGCTCCGGCTGCTGCCGCCAAGCTCTCGGTCGAGACCACCGACCTCGGCACCCTGCTCGACGACGCCGGCGCCAAGGCCGTGCTGGCCAAGTACATTCCCGACATGATCAACAACGAGCAGATCTCCATGGCGCGCGGCATGACCCTCAAGCAGCTCCAGGGCTTCGCCGGCGACGCGCTGACCGACGAGAAGCTGGCCGCGATCCAGGCTGATCTCGACAAGCTGCACAGCCACTGATCGCTGCGCGAGAGCGGAGGTGCTGCGTGCGCCTCCGCTCTTGTCCCGCGCCGCGATTTCCACGGCCTCGGCGCAATCGGATTAGACCTTGCCGATGCTTGGTGGCAGATACCGCCGCCATGCAGGCCCACCGGCACATCGCATTGGCATTTTCGCTCTGGCTGCTCACGCCGGGGATCGTCCATGCGCAATGGGTGAGCATCGATCCGGTCGGCCCGGCCGAGGAAGCCGACAGGATCGAGATCGAGCCGGTTCCCGTCACCGCCGATGCGATCTGGATGGCCGGCCTTCAAGGCGGCCTCATCGATCGCGACGGCGGCGCCAACAGTCCCTATGCCACGGCTTCGATCACGCGCTACAGCCAGCAGACCTATCTGCGCGCGGCCTTCACCGTCTATCGCAGCACCTTGCGGCAGGTCGATACGCCGCTGCCCTCGACCTATTACATCGGTTCGCTCGGCGCCGGCGGCAATTTCGACGACTGGGTGCTCGACGCCCACGTCAGCTATGGCCAGCAGCACTATGGGCTGATCCGCACCGCGATGACGACGGTCAAGAGCGGTTATGCTTCGACCAATTATGCCGCCGCCGGGGTCAGTCTCGGGCGCGTGATCCGGCCCGCCGCGCGGCTCTATCTGACGCCGACGGTCGAGGTCGAATATGTCGACACCAAGTCGCTGCACCACGGCTTCGATCTCGGTCGGCCGATCGACATCGAGGTGAACGAGCACATCTGGACCGGCGCGGCGACCTTGCGGCTCGATCGCACCTTCGGCGGCTACGAACAGAACTACTTCGGGATCGCCGCCTCGCATCATCGCACCAACACCGGCCTTACCCAGCTCTATCTGGCCTCGCCTGCGGGCATCGCGGTCGGCGGGGTGACGGATAGCGGCAAGCCCTTTGCGCCGCCGCCCGATGGGGGTGATGTCATCGGCGGCGCACCGACCGGCCTCGTACTCGTGCGGACGCCCGACAACTGGCAGGAACTCGAGGCTTCAGGTACGATCCAGCTGAATCGGCGACTCTGGCTAGACGGTCAGATCCAGCGCAGCTTCGGCGCGATCGCCGGCGACAGCACGCGTGCGACCCTGGGCTTCCGGTTCCGCTTCTAGCGGGCGCGACTGCCCGGTTTGAACATCTGTTCAGTATCGGGATTGACAGTCTCGGCACGATCGACAAGGAAGCACGAGACAGGCGCATTGGATACATTTTGGCGCCGGGCGAGGAATGGCAACATGGCACAGACGCTTGTCGGTAAAGTCGCGCTCGTAACGGGCGCATCCTCTGGCATCGGCGCGGGCACCGCGCTGGAACTTGCCAAGGCAGGCGCCACCGTGGCGCTCTCCGCGCGCCGCGCGGACAGGCTGGCCGAACTCGTCGCGCAGATCGAAGCGATCGGCGGAAAGGCGCTGGCATTGCCCGGTGACGCCACGGTCGAGGCCGAGGCGATCAAGGCGGTCGAGGATACGGTCGCCGCCTTCGGCCGGATCGACATCCTGATCAACTCCGCCGGGGTCATGCAGGCCGGCGGCATCCAGGGCGTGGACATCGCCGAATACCGTCGCGTTTTCGACATCAACGTCTTCGCCACGCTCTATTCGTGGTCGGCAGCCGTGCCGCACATGCTCGAGCAGGGCGAGGGCGACATCATCAACATCACCTCGCTCGCCGGCCGCAAGGGCGGTCCCGAGACCAATGCCTATTCGGCAAGCAAGCATGCGGCCAATTCGATGACCGACGCCATGCGCCAGGAACTCGGCGGCAAGAACGTGCGCGTCGCCTACCTGATGCCGGGCGCGACGAGCACCGAGGTCGCCTCGGGCATATCGAACCCCAATTGGCGCAACGCGATCGCCGCCCACGTCGCCAAGGACGGCGCGGTCCAACCCTCGGAGATCGGCGAGGCGATCGTCTTCATGCTGTCGATGCCACGCCACGTGAACATATCCGAGATCACCGTGCGGCCGACGATCGATACGACTGCCTGATCACAAAGACAAAGCCGAGGCCGCGAGGCCGGATCGGATACCAAGGAGAGATGCAGTGGCTGGAAGACTCGAGAACAAGATCGCCGTGATCACCGGCGCCGGTTCGGGCATGGGCAAGGCGATGGCCGAACTGTTCACGGCCGAGGGCGCGCAGGTCGTGCTCGCCGACATCAGCGGCAAGCAGAACGAAGTCGCCGCCGCGATCAACGCCGCAGCGGGCACGGGTGCCAATGCCGTCCGCGCGATTGGGGTGCACTGCGACGTCTCGAACGAGGACGACGTCCAAAACATGATCGCCACGGCCGAGAAGGAGTTCGGCCGGCTCGACATCCTTTGCAACAACGCCGGCTTCGGCGGCCCGATGGCGCCGTTGCACAAGCAGACCAGCGAAATCTGGGACAAGGTCCACAGCACCAACATCAAGGGCGCCTGGCTCGGCATGAAATACGGTATCATCTCGATGATGAAGACCGGCGGCGGCGCGATCGTGAACACGACCTCGGCCTCGGGCGTGGTCGGGTGGAAGCACCACTCGGTCTACGGCGCTGCTAAGGCCGGCGTGAACCAGCTGACCAAGACCGCCGCGCTTGACTATGCGGACAAGAACATCCGGGTCAACGCGATCGCCCCGGGCACCATGTGGACCGGCCTCGTCGGCGCCTCGCAGACCCATGCCGAGCCGCCGGCCGACTTCCCCAAGCTCGCGGGCATTCCGATGGACCGCTGGGGCCTGGCGCGGGACATCGCCAATGCCGCGCTTTATCTCGCCAGCGACGAAGCCGCCTATGTCACGGGTGTGATCCTGCCCGTCGACGGCGGCTATTCGATCGGCTTCTCGGGCATGGGCGCCGAACGCCCGGGCATGACCTCGGTCAACGACGACGGCAGCTAATTTGTTCCTTGTATGTTCCTAAGTTCGGGCTAGGCTGCCGCCCTGATTCGAACCGGAGGACATCATGCAAGCCAAAGGCCGCTGCCATTGCGGGGCTATCAGCTATGCCGTTGGGGGTGAGCCCGTCTATCACGCGCTCTGCCACTGCAGCGACTGCCGTCGCGCGACCGGGGCACCAGGGGTATCCTGGGCCTTGTTCGCGCGAGAGGCGGTGACGATCGCGGGCGAACCCAAGGCCTACGCCTCGTCCGAACAGGCCCGGCGCCACTTCTGCGGCGATTGCGGGACAAGCCTGTTCTATACGAACGAGAGCGTGTTTCCCGGCCAGATCGACGTCCAGAGCGCCACTCTCGACGATCCCGGCGTATTGCCCCTACAATGCCATATCCAGACGGCCGAGCGCATCGTCTGGATGGAACACCCGCAGGACCTGCCACAGTTCGAGCGCTATCCGGCCGGCCCCGAAGGCTGACCCTCAGCGCAAGTGTCCAGGGCCGATCCGGTGGGAAAGCGGGCGGCCAGCCGCGAAATCGTCGAGGCTCGTCAAGGTTGTTTCGGCGATCGCGGTCAGGGCTTCCTCGGTAAGGAAGGCTTGGTGACCGGTGACGAGCACGTTGGGGAAAGTTAGCAGTCGCTGGAACAGGTCGTCCTGGACGATCTGGTCCGACAGGTCGCGGAAGAACAGATCGCCTTCCTGCTCGTAGACGTCGAGCGCGACCCCGCCGAGCTTTCCTTGCTTGAGCGCCTGGATCAGCGCGGCGGTGTCGATAAGTCCGCCGCGGCTGGTGTTGACGATCAACAGGCCAGACCGGATTTCTGAGAGCGTGGCAGCGTCGATCAGGTGATGCGTTTCGGGTGTCAGCGGGCAATGCAGCGTGACGATCTCGCTCTCGCGCAGCAGCTGGTCGCGCGGCACGTAGCGCACGCCCATCGCAACGAGCTCGGGATCCTGGACGGGGTCGCTCGCCAGCACTTCGCAGCCGAAGCCCGCGCGTAGGGTGCAGGCGACGAGCGCGCCGATCCGGCCCGTGCCGACCACGCCGGCGACTCTGCCGTGGAGATTGCGCCCGACGAGACCTTCGAGCGCGAAATTGTTCTCGCGCGTGCGCGCCCAGGCGCGGTGAATCTTGCGGTCGAGCGCGAGCAGCAGGCCCACAGTGAACTCGGCGACGGCGTGCGGCGAATAGGCGGGTACGCGCACCACGGGCAGGTTCAGCCGTTCGGCAGCGGCGAGATCGACGTTGTTGAAGCCCGCGCAGCGCAAGGCGATCACGCGAACGCCCAGGCCGGCGAGCGCTGCGAGCGCTCCGGCATCGAGGCTGTCGTTGACGAAGGCACAGACCGCGTCGCAGCCCGCGGCGAGCGCGGCGGTATGGGCGTCGAGCCGCGGTTCGAGGAACACGAGTTCGTGCGCGCCGGCGGTGTTCGCCGCCATCAGCGAGCGGCGATCGTAGGGCTGGGTTCCGAACACGGCGATGCGCATGGCCCGATGGTCCCGCGCTTCGGCTTTGCGGTCAAGCCATCAGCGCCCGCGCCTGGGCCACGCAGCGCGCCAGCCGTTCGCGTGGACCCAGGCCGCGCTCGGCCTCGGACCGGATCGGCACTTCGAGGCCCACGACGACGCCCGCAGGCACGTGGCGCAGGAAATCGGCCAGCGGCAGATCGCCGTCGCCGGGCGCGCGGCGTTCGTAGAGGGCTTCGATCATGTAGTCGTCGATCAGCGCGGGCATCGGGACGTCGCAGAGCTGGATATGGCCTATCACGGCCGGGTCGAGCGCCGCGAAATCCGCGACCGTGCCGCCGAAGCGAAAGAAGTGCATCGTGTCCACGAGCAGTTTGAAAGCCGGGTGCGACACCGCTGCGACCGCCGCCTGCGCCTTGTCGAGCCGCCGCAGCCCGCCTGCGCCCAGCTCGCTGGTGACGACCAGCGCGCGTTCGGCGGCGAGCTCGGTCAGCCGCGCGAACTGGGCATGGCTGCGCGCGACATCCCGCTCGAGGCTGACCGCGCAGATCGCCGCGGCGCCGAGCCCGGCGACCATGTCGAGATCGCGCGCGAAATCGTCCGCCTGGTTGTCGGGCAGGATCGCGAAGCCTTCGACCAGCCCGATTCGTACGCCGCTGTCGGCGAGCGCGGCTTTCATTTCGCGCTGGAGCGCCGCGTCGTGGCGGAACGAGACCGCCGGATAGGACGGTAGCCGGTTCGCCGCGCGGCCGAGGTTGAGCGTGACGTGGCTGCAGCCCAGGTCGCCGGTCAGTTCGATCAGCGCGACCGGATCGAGCCCGAAAGTGCTCAGGCACTCGATGCCGAGAGGATTCATCGCGGCCCGATGCTCTGTCGTCCCAACGCTCAGTCGTCCCAGTGCGGCTCGCCGCTGGGCGTGTCGAACACCGTGCCTTTCGGGTCGAACGCGGTGCCGACATCGTGGACGTCGCAGATCACGGTGACCGTCGCGGTGCGATCGATGAAGCGGTCCTCGTCGGCGCGGAACAGGTGGTCCTTGTCGGGCTCCTGCATGATCCGGTAGATTTCCTGCAGCGCGTCCTCGCTGGGCAGAATCCATTCGGAGATCAGGTCCCAGGTCCAGTCCTGCTGGGCATAGCCGCTGCCCGCGACGCGCGAGTCTCCGCCGAACCAGGCCGTGTCGACGTAGTTGCGGCGATAGTCGCTGAACAGGTGGCCGCAGAACTTGAGCGCCATCGCCGCGTGCGAGCGCTCGAAGTGGTCCTTGAACTGCGCGTGGGTCAGGTGCGGCTTGCGCTTGATGAAATGGAGCACCTTGTACATCGGCCGCTCCCTCTCAGGCGTCGAGGTCGGGCATCGCCGGGATCGGCTTGATGCCCTCGTCGACCCACAGGTATTCGGTATAGTGGCCGAGCCGCTTGCGGGTGTCGACGTAGCAGAAGCAGAGCTTGTCGTCGGGGCCGGGTTCGGCGGGGAACAGATAGGCGAACTCGTCGCCGCTGGCGCGGACCTCGGCGAGCAGCGCCAGCCAGTTGTCGATCCCGCCCCGCACGGCGATGGCGATGTGGTGGTAGTTGAGGATGTGCGCGTCGAGATCGACCTCGTCGGTGTAGATCTCGATCGCGCCCGCGACCGGCTGGATGATCTCGAACTGGTTGCGCCCGACGTTGGCCATTGCTGCGCGGACCTTGAGCGGACGCATCTGTCCGAACGACATCAGCTCCATTTCGGCGTCGGTCGTGTGGAATTCGGTGATGCCCAGGTGCTCGCGGCAATGATCCATCGCCGCGTCGAGATCGCGCGTGATGTAACTCATCTGGAACAGCTCGCCGTAGCGCGCACCTATCGTCATCGATTGTCTCCCTCGATGAAAACAGTGCGCGCTATCTAAGCTGCCAGTCAACCCTTCCTTCAACCCTTCACGGGAATGTCGTAGCGCTCGATATAGCTCTGGAAGCGCTCGCGCACGCCTTCCTTCGTCAGGCCGTATTCGGCGAGATCGTAAGAGTGCTTGCCGTGCTTGCCCTTCTGATTGTCAGCCATGTAGGCTTGCATCGCCGCGTCGGCGGCCGGCGTGAACGCCTCGTCGAAGCGGTCGTAGATGCCGCGGACCACGCCGATCGGGTCACGCACGACGTCGGCGTACTGGACGTCGTGGATCGCATTCTCGCCATGCTTGGCCTTGAAGGCGTCGGCGCGGTCGATCATCACCTGGAACGTGTCCATGAAGGTCTCGCCGATGCCCTTGAGATCGACCGAGTCACTGTAGATCGCACGGACGTGCTTGATCAGGCTGCAGATCGAGCCGACCACTTCGGCCGGATCGCGATGCGTCATGACGAGCTGGCTGTCGGGATAGGTCTCGTGCAGCGCATCGAGATAGAGCGGGTGCCAGGGGTTCTTGAGCGTCCAACGACCCTTGGTGTTCTGCTGCAGCGCCTGCAGGGTGCGCTTGTGGTGACGGAAGGCCGGGCGATAGTCGGCCTCGTGGAGGAACCACTGGCGATAGCTGGGAATGTCGGCCTGCGATTCGTAGACCTGCGCGCAGAAGCTCGGCGTCATCAGGAACTGGCACTCGGTCGGACTGTCGGCGTCCTCGTAGTGGATCGCTGCGATCTGCGGCATGTACTGCAGCGACATCTGCGTCTTGTCCTGCATCTTCTGATAGCGGGGACCGGCGCTGAGCTCGTGCGGCTGGGCGGGCGGGGTCGGGTCGTAGGCCTCCCAGCGCAGGAACGAGCGGCGCGCGGGATCGGCATTCAGCAGGTTGATCACCAAGGTCGTGCCCGTGCGCGGCAGACCGAAGACGAACATCGGCTTTTCGATCGGCGCTTCGAGCAGTTCGGGATGCTTGGCGAGCCAGTCCTCGATCTTCATGCGGATGCCCATGTAGGTGACGAGGTCACCCTCGGCCATGGCGGCGCCACGCTCGGTGAAGCGGGCCTCGGTCGCATAAGCGTCGAGCAGGCGCCGTAGGCCTTCGAGCACAGAAGGATCGCCGAAATCGGTGAGACCGGTTTGGGCGGACGCGGCGGCGATGATTTTTTCGATGGTCATGTTGTGTTGATCTTGGCCCGCCGTCTAGGATCGAGTCTATCGCGGCCGCCAGACATAATATCGAATTACGGCCATGAATGCGAAGAAGGGGCGGACATGGACCTGAGCGACGTGCGGCATGCTTTCGTCACCGGCGGCGCGAGCGGCATCGGCCTGGGCATAGCCGAGGCCCTGGCGGCGCGCGGCGCGGCGGTGACCCTCGCCGATATCGACGCCGCTGCCCTCGCACTGGCGACTGCCGGCCGTGAGCGCTTCCGCGGTGTCGTGCTCGACGTGCGCGACCGCGAGGGCTGGGTGCGCGCCAAGGCAGAAGCCGAGGCGGCGCTCGGTCCGGTCGACGTGCTGATCAACAATGCCGGCATCGGCCCCGACGGCGCGGCGATCGCCGACCTGACGCCCGAGAGCTTCGATCGCATCATCGGCATCAACCTGACCGGCGTGTTCAACGGCGTCGCGACTTTCGCGGCCGACATGCGCGCCGCGGGGCGCGGCCATGTGGTCAACGTCGCTTCGGTCGCGGGGCTCTTCGCCAGCGCGCCGGGGGTTTCGGCCTATGCCGTCGCCAAGTTCGGCGTCGTCGCGCTCAGCGAAACCCTGCGCAGCGAGCTCGCACCGCACGGTGTCGGCGTCTCGGTGCTCTGCCCGGGCTTCGTGGCGACCAACATCATCGCCAACACCGCGCGCCTGAGCGGAATCGCCAGCGACTATGACGGTGACACGGTTCCGGGCACGGGTATGAGTCCGGCGGAGGCGGGCGAGATCGTTGCGCGCGGGATCGCTGCGAACCGCCTCTACATCCTGACTCATCCCGAGATGTGGCCGATGATCGAGGCGCGCCACGCCGCGATCGCCGCCGATTTCGCCGCGGCCAGTGCCGAGCAGGGTGCGGCGTTCTGACGCGCATGGGACTCGCCTCGCGCAGGTGGCGCGGCTAGGCCGGTGGCATGGACGCACCCCGCCGCAACAAGGGCTTCGACGAGACCCACCAGGAACTGCTAGAGACCGCGGTGCGGCTGATCTCCGAGCGTGGGGTCGATGCCCTGTCGATCGCCGCGTTGGCGCGCGAGATGGGTATCAATCGCACGACGGTCTATTATCATTTCGATAGCCGCGAGGCGCTGCTCCACGCGGTATCGAGCTGGGCGACCGCGCAGCTCGGCCGCGGCACCGACGTCAACCTGAGCCAGCCCGAGCGCATCGGGCTGATTAGCCGCTTCGCGATCGAGAACCCCGAGCTGATCAAGCTATGGATCGACGATTTCGTCTCGGGCAAGGACATTCGCGACAGCTATTCGGGATGGAACGCGCTGGTGGAAGGGACTGCCCAACGGCTGGCCGAGGAGCATCCGGACGAGGACATCGACGCCGAGGTCTATTGCGTGATGCTGATCGCCGCCTCGGTCATCGGTCCGCGGGTCTATCGCAACAGCGTCAACCCCGCGGCGACGACCGAGCAGATCGTCGCCAAATTCGTCCGTGAGCACCAGCGCGTTCTCGCGCGCGACGGGGTGACGGCGAAGAGTTAGGCGTCGCTGAGCAGTTCGGTGTCGGGGCGGTCGTTCGAACCGCTGTAAATGCGCGAGCGCCTTGGGGCAGGCGTCGAAGAAGGTCCGCACCGTCGCGTCGGCGAAACCCGAGCTGGCCTTCACTGACCGGCTTGTCGACGCAAGCGATTGAAAGCCGACAGCTTTCTTTCGCGCGCCTGTTGGCTGCCGGGCAGCGCGTGGATAGACTGTCACAAACGACGGGGAGCGAGCAGTCATGACCGATCTGGCCGAGCGGCTCGACCGCCTCGAAGCGCGCAATGCGGTGGCGGAACTGATCTACACCTATGCCCGCCATATCCGTCGTGACGAGCCCGATCAGGTTTCCGCGCTGTTCCTGCCCGACGGCACCTTCGAGATCCGCGACGGTCATCCCGACCAACCCGAATTCACCGTCCGCGAATTCCATCGCAGTGCGCAGGAGGTCCACGACTACATGGCGCCGGCCAAGGGGCGTCGACACCCCTTGCCGTTGATCCGCAACCTGATCGTCGAAATCGATGGCGATACGGCCATGGCGAACAGCGTGATGGACGCCAAGATTTACGGCACGCCGCATACGACGATGGGCGAGTACCGCGACGTCTGCCAGCGGGTCGACGGGCGCTGGTACTTCAAGGCGCGGCTGTTCACGATCTATAAGGACGCCTCGGCGGTTTGAGCATCCTCCCCGGCACGGGGAGGGGGGGCGCCGACGCAGTCGGTGGTGGAGGGGGCTCGGCTGGCTTTGTGTTCCGCCGAGCCCCCTCCGTCAGCCCTGCGGGCTGTCAGCTCCTCTTACTGGGGAGGATCAGCGTTCCTGCACCTTCACGCCGCCGAACATCATGCCTTCGGCGGGCCCGCGCAGGACGTCCATCGGGAAGACCGGCGGCACCGCGCTGACGGCCTCGAGCCGCGCGAGCTGATCGGCCGAGATGTCTACCGCGAGTGCGCCGAGGTTGTCTTCGAGCTGCTCGGGCGTACGCACGCCGATCACCGGCGAGGCGACCGCCGGATTGGTCAGGGTCCATGCGACGGCGAGCTGCGCCGGGGTGCAGCCGATTTCCTTGGCGACTTCGACCACCACGTCGGCGATATCGAGGTTGCGCTCGGTCAGCTTGCCGGTGACGGCGTTGATCGCCTTGCGCGAGGAGATGTCGCTCATGTCGCCGGGCTTGAGATCGGCGCGCGTGTATTTGCCGGTGAGCATGCCCTGGCCGAGCGGCGCCCAGGGCGAGACGCCGAGGCCCATTTCCTGAGCCATCGGGATCAGCTCGCGCTCGACCGTGCGCTCGACCAGACTGTATTGGATCTGCAGCGCGCAGAACTGGGTCCAGCCGCGCAGTTCGGCGATCGCCTGCATGCGGCTCGCCTGCCAGGCGGGCGTGTCCGACAGGCCGATGTAGAGAACCTTGCCCGCGCGGACGAGGTCGTCGAAGCTGCGCAGGATCTCGTCGACCGGCGTGCGGAAGTCCCACATGTGCAGATAGAGCAGGTCGATGTAGTCGGTGCCCATCCGCTTGAGGCTGTCCTCGACCGAGCGGACCATGTTCTTGCGGTGGTTGCCCGAGGCGTTGGGATTGCCGGGCTCGGTGGTCAGCGAATACTTGGTCGAGATCACCATGCGGTGGCGGCGATCGGCGACGAGTTCGCCGAGCAGGGTCTCCGAGCCGCCGTGCTGGCCGTAGAAGTCGGCCGTGTCGATGAAGTTGCCTCCGCGGTCGGTGAACGTATCGACCAGGCGCTTGGCCTCCTCGTCGCTCGATCCCCAGGAACCCTGACCGACGCGAAAGGTCATCGTGCCCAGCGCCAGCGGGGACACGCGCAGGCCCGAGCGGCCCAGCAGGCGATAGTCGTCGAGTTGCAGCGGCATCGTCATTCTCCCGAGAGTTGTCTTCAGTCTGGTTTGTCCGGGTCCGCCCTGTCGCGCGCGAAACCGCCTGTCGACATGCGGGTGAACTGCCTTGCCACTTCGGACAAATCGGCCTGCGCAACGGTGCCGTCCTCGCCGAAGTGGCGGTCCATGGCGATCGCGAAGGTCATGCCGAAGATCGTCAGGCCGACGAAGTCGAGGTCGAGCCCGTCGCGTACGAGGCCTTCGAGAATCTCGCCGCGCTTGTGGATCAGCGGCGCGATGTGCTCGCGGTAGAGCTGCTGGCCGAGGTCGGGGTCGCTGAACAGTGCCGCGGTGAACAGCGGGAAGATGCGGATCATGTCCTCGACGTGCCGTGTGGCGGAAACCTGGGCCAGGGCCGCCAGTTCGTCGGGCGAGGTCGCCGCCTCGTAGGTCTCGCGCCGGGCGTGCATGCCGCGCATGGCGTCGATCAGCGGCTGGACCACGGCTTCCTGGAACAGCGCTTCCTTCGATTCGAAATGCTCGAAGATCGTCGCCTGGTTGACCGCGGCGGCGGCGGCGATGTCACGCGTGCGCGCGCCCTTGAGGTTCGAGCGCGAGAAGACCTCCTGCGCCGCGGCGATGATCGACTTGCGGCGCTCGGCTGCCGGCAGATAGGCGCGGCGGGGGCGGTTCTTGGTCGTGTCCTTTGGGGCCTTCTTCGAAGAGTCCACGTGCAATCCCTTGTCGTCGCTCCCGCGAAGGCGGGAACCTCCTTCGGATCGTTACGCGAGCTTCGCGCAAAGGCCAAAGGTCCGCGACTTCGCGGTGATGGCACGACTAGCAAGACGGTCTGCCAGATACAACCAACCATTTGGTTGATTTTATGCCAAGGTGGTCGCATGATGCGAATCGCGCTGCCGGAGAGGCGGCCTGGAAGTCCTGAACAACAGGCACGGGAGAGCACAGATGGCGACAACCGCCCCGCCCAAGGACAATACCGTCGAGCGCGAAGCCGAGCGCTGGATGAACGATCCCTACGAGCACTTCGGATACCACAACACGCGCATCCATTCGTTGCCGCGGGAGGAAGTCGAAGCTGTCCAGCTCGCCGCGATGAACCTGCGACTCAAGGAGCGCCGCGGCGAAGTGCAGATGCTCGCCAAGCTCGCCGACGCGCAGGGGATCGACGAAGTTTCGAGCCTCGAAGGCCTCGCGCCGCTGCTGATGCCGCACGACATTTACAAGTCCTACCCGACCTCGCTGCTCGCCAAGCAGCAGTTCGGCAAGCTCAACGGCTGGCTCGGCAAGCTGACGCGGCACGACCTGAGCGGGGTCGACGTCTCGCAGTGCGATTCGATCGATTCCTGGCTGACCAAGATTCGCGACGAGACCCTGCTCGACGTCGGCGCCTCGTCGGGCAGCTCGGGCACCTGTTCGTTCTACCCGAAGTCGAAGCGCGACTACCGCCTGTCGATGATGGGCATGCGGGTCCAGCTCGCGCAGAAGTTCGGCGAGGATCCCCAGCCCGGCGACATCGACGGCAAGATCCATGCGATCATCCCGCTCTACAAGGACGGCCACGCCTCGATGGGCGCCTTCGGCAAGTATAGCTGCGAGATCTTCGCCAAGGGCGATCCCGATTTCTGGCACTACTGCTTCGACTTCAAGCTGAGCTCGGACCTGATGTGGCTGGCCGCGCGCCTGCGCGCCGCCGCGGCCAAGGGCGACGTCTCCAAGGTCGACGTGCCCGCGACCCTGCTCGCGCGCCGCGCCGAGTGGGAGCAGCAGCAGGCGAACATGCCCGCCCAGCAGCTCGCCTTCGTCAACGAGATGATCGGCAAGCTCCAGGGCCAGCGCGTCTTCGTGATGAGCACGTCGAACCTGCTCTACGCCGCGGCCAAGCGTGGGCTCGAAGAGGGCCTGTCGGGGGTCTTTGCGCCGGATTCGGTGTTCATGGGCGGCGGCGGCGCCAAGGGCGTGCCGCTGCCCGACGACCTCGAGGAGGTGATCGAGAGGTTCTTCAACACCAAGCGGATGATCTCGTCCTACGGCATGACGGAGATGAATTCGTTCTCGGTCCTCTGCGAACACGATCGCTATCACGTGCTGCCCTGGGTCACGCCCTATCTGCTCGATCTCGACAGTGGCCAGCCGCTGCCGCGCTCGGGCCAGCAGACCGGCCGCGCCGCCTTCTTCGACATGACCGCGGAATCGTGCTGGGGCGGGCTCGTCACGGGCGACCTCGTCACGATCGACTGGGACCATCCCTGCGAATGCGGGCGCACGTCCTACGCGATGGAAAAGAAGATCAACCGCGTCAGCGAAATCCAGGGCGGGGACGACAAGATCTCCTGCGCCGCCACGCCGGGGGCCCAGGCCGAGGCGATGGAATTCCTGACGGGCTTTGGAGGATAAGCGACATGATGGCCAAGCGACCCATTTCCTACGCCGTGCTGCGCGGCGAGGTCGTCGAGACCGATCTGATCGAGTTCGGCGGCCGCGGCGGCGACATCACCTTCCTCGCGCCCGATCCGCACAAGATCGCCGATCGCATTCCGCTGGCGAGCCCGCGACTGATGGAGGACATGTATTCCATCCCGTTCGACGGCATCCTCGACTACCTGGCCGAGCTCGGGCCGCGGCTCGAGCTCAGCCGGAACCCCTACATGCAGGAGGCGCTCGAATATTCGTACGACACCGCGCCTTCGACCAAGCCGATCGTCGATGCCTTCTACCACGACCTGCCGTTCATGTTCGACAAGGAGCGGATTCGGAAGATGGTCGATTTCAACATCGGCATCGACCATCTCGAAGGCTGGGTCGAGCAGCAGCTCAACGGCTGCACCGTCGGCATCCGCGCCTACGGCTCTCGCCAGCTCCACATCGTCGCGGGCAACGGCCCGGTGCTCGGCGCCTTGACGGTGATCCGCGGCGCGGTGACGCGCGGCGACATGATCGTCAAGGTGCCGTCGAACGATCCGTTCACCACGGGCGCGATCGCGCGCACGATGGTCGACATGGCGCCCGATCATCCGATCACCAAGCATCTCGCGGTCGCCTATTGGCGCGGCGGCGACGAGGCGCTGGAGAGCAGGATCTACCAACCGCACAACATCGAGAAGATCTGCGCCTGGGGCGGCTTTGCCTCAGTCAAGCACGTCACCAAGTACATCCAGCCGGGCATCGAGCTGATCAGCCTCGATCCCAAGCGTTCGGCCTCGATCATCGGCAAGGAAGCACTCGAAAGCCCCGAGACGATGGCCGAGGTCGGCGCGCGCATCGCCGCCGACTTCGCCCCCGGCAACCAGGTCGCCTGCTCTTCGAGCCGTCTCGTCTACGTGATGTGCGGAACGGAAGACGAGGATATCGAGAAGCTCAAGCAGCTCGGCCAGGCGACCTACGACGCGATGATGAGCCTGCCCGAGGTGATCTCGACCAAGCCCAAGCGCTACGATCCCGATCTCAAGCGACAGGTCGATACCCTGCGGCTCAACGACGATTTCTATACGGTGATCGGCGGCAAGGACGGTGAGGGGGCGATCCTGATCTCGCACACCTCTGACCGTGTCGAGTTCTGGGAATACCTGGGCGACCGGACGATCAACATCATCCCGGTCGACACGCTCGACGAAGTGCTCGACGTGGTCGACGCCTATACCCAGACCGTCGGCGTCTGGCCCGACAACCTATGGGATACGGTCCGGCACAAAGGCGCCTTGCATGGTGGCCAGCGCTTCGTTGAGCTGGGCTACGGCTTCAACGGCGCCGGGTTGGTCGGCCCGCAGGACGGCATCGAGCCGATGCGCCGGATCGTGAAGTGGATCGTTTCCGAAAAGCCTTCGGCCGACAAGGTGCCGCTCTGGGGCGACACCGCCAAGGACGTGAAGATGCTGGCGTAACGCGGGGACGAGATGACGAGACAGGGGCGGCCATCGCGCCGCCCCTTCTGGTGTCAGGCCAAGGTCACACCCAGCGCCCGCGCCAGAGCGTCCATGCGCCAGCGGATCGCCTGCTGCGTCTGCGGCGCGGTCTGCGCGAGCCCGAAACCGTGGTAGGCGCCCGGAATGACGTGCAGTTCGACGGGCACGCCCACGCGCGCCAGGCGGCGGGCATATTCGAGATCCTCCTCGAGGAAGAGATCGAGCGCGCCCACCATGATGTAAGCTGGAGGCAGGCGCGAGAGGTCGCGCGTCCGCGCCGGAGCCATGGCTTCGGACACGTCCGGCCCGCCCGGCTCGGTGCCGAGCAGCGAACACCAGCCGAAGCGGTTCATCTCCGGCGTCCAGCCGAAATCGCCGCAATAGGGATGCGGATCGGCGGCGCTGCAGGTGCGATCGTCGAGCATCGGGAAGTCGAGCAGCTGGAAGCAGATCGCCGGGCCGGCCTGGTCGCGCGCGTGGATCGCCAGCGCTGCCGCATGACCGCCGCCCGCGCTGCCGCCGGCGATGGCGATGCGCGTCGGATCGACGCCGAGTGCTCCGGCATTGTCATGCAGCCAGGTCAGCGCGGCGTAGCAGTCGTGCAGCGCGCCGGGCCACACGGTTTCGGGCGCGAGCCGGTAATCGACCGAAACGACGACACAACCGAGCTGCAGGGCGAGCGCGCGGTTGCCCGCGTCGCCCATGTCGGCATTGCCGATGACGAAGCCGCCGCCGTGGATTTCCAGGATCGCCGGGCGGGGGGCGGTTGCGACGCCCGGCGGGGTGTAGATCAGGATGCGCACCTCGGGATCGCCGGGATGACCCGCTATCAGGCGCTCCTCGTGCTCGACCGCAACCAGCTCGGGCGGCAGCGGCGGCCGTTCGGCGCCGAAGATGTTGCCGCGGTAGGGTTCTATCCCGGCGCTGAAATCGATCTTCGGAAAATAGTCGAGCGCCGCCCGGAGTTCGGGGGCGACCAGGTCGAGGCGGTCGGTCATCGGTATCTCCCGGTTATCGTTCTGTCTGGTCGACGATCGCCTGAATGGCGCCGGCGAACCAGGCGACGATGTGTTCGCGTTCGTCCGGGCTCGGCGGACGCAGCGGCAATTGCCGCAGATAGCTGACCAGCCCCGTCGCCAGCATCGCCATCTCGAGCGAGCGCGCGCGGCCGTCGGCGCCACCGAGCCACTTGGCGACGGGGGCCACGGTCTGGCTCTCGAAGACTTTTGCCGCAATCGTCGCGGCCTCGGGATCACCGGCGGCGAGCGCAATCATCAGCGGCGGGCGGACGGCATTGGCGGGATCGAGCAGGGCTTCGGCCAGGCTGCGGCCGATCGTCTCGCGCGGCTGCGCAAAGACTGCGTCGATCGGCATGGCCGCGGTCAGCGCCGCCTCGAACAGTCCGGCCTTCGAGCCGAAGTAGCGCAGCAGCAGGGTCGAACTCGTGCCGGCCATGCCGGCGATTTCGCGGATGCCCGTGTGCGAATAGCCGGTCTCGGAGAAGGCGCGCTGCGCCGCCTCGAGAATGCGCGCGCGGGTCGCAGCGGCGTCGCGCTTGCGGGGAGGTGTCGTCAGGGCATCCACGCCTTGTGTGCTAGCGCGATCCTTGACTTGGGCGCAAGCGGAGGACAAGTTATCGATCGATAACTTTTTCGGGGAGTGTGAGAATGGCGACCTTCGTATTGGTCCATGGCGGCGGGCATGGCGGCTGGTGCTATCAGCCCGTGGCGCGACGGCTCCAGGCCAAAGGGCACATCGTCTACGCCCCGTCGCTGCCCGGCATGGGCGAGCACACGCACCAGCGCCATCCCGATATCGACCTCGACACGCACATCGACGACGTCGTCGCCCTGCTGCAGTGGGAGGACCTGACCGAGGCCATCCTCGTCGGTCATTCCTATGGCGGCATGGTCATCACCGGTGTAGCCGACCGGGCGCCACAGCGCGTCGGCCACCGTGTCTACCTCGACGCCGCCTATCCGCGCGACGGGGAATCGCTGCACGAACATGCCTTCGCCAACATCGAGGGCGCGCGGCAGGGGCTCTATGTCGAGAACGGCGTCGAGCTCGTGATGAAGCCCGATCCGATCCATCCGGGTTTCTTCGGCATCCACGATCCCGCGCTCGCGCAGTGGACCTACGAACGCCTGACGCCACAGCCGTGGGCCTGCTTCTCGCAGAAACTGGTGCTGCGCAACGAAGCGGCGATGCGCGCGCTGCCCGAAAGCCACATCATCTGCACCCCGACGATCCCCGGCCGCGACATGGACCTGCTGCGCGCGCGCTCGCAGGGGCGAGTCTGGGACATCGACACCGGCCACGACCTGATGCTGACCGAGCCAGACTGGGTGGCCGAACGGCTGCTCGAGGTCGCCGCGAATATGGGGTGAGTGTTCGAGCCGACCGATGCGATCAGTGCGAGGTTTCTCGCACCAGCGCGGCCTCGATCGCGACGCGGATCGCTTCTGACGTGTGCGCGGCGCCGATCTTGGTCAGCATCTTGGCGCGGTGGATCTCAACGGTGCGCGGGCTGATCGCGAGCTGTTCGGCGATCGATCGGTTCGAATGGCCCGCGGCCATGCCGACCAGCACCTCGCGCTCGCGCTGGGTCAGGCGCTCGATCCGGCTGCGCGCAACGGCTTCGCGCAGGCGCGCGTGGCCGACGTTCTCGGCGCGGTCGTCGGCGGTCATCAGCATGTGATCGAGCTCGGCATCGTCGAACGGCCAGGCCAGATAGTCGATCGCGCCGCCCAGCACCGCTTCGACGATCCGGCGCGGGGCCGGCTTCTCGCCGAAGGCGACGACGGGCAGCCAGTTGCCCGACTGCACGAGCTGTTCGGTCAGTTGGACGATAGCCGTACCGTTGTCGTGGATCATGATCAGGCCCTGGCGCGGCCAGTGGCCGCCGAGCTCGGCGACCGTTTCGAACGGTTCGACATGGACGCCGCGACCGGAAAGATAGTGGGAAATGGCCGCCCGGCGCCGCAGATCGCCATCCACAAGGATGATGTGCCTCGCACTGTCCATCCGATGCACCCTAGCAAGTTCTGCGCGGGATGGATGCGAAATTCGTCCGGTTGACCGGTCGAATTGCTCGATAGCGGATGTATATCCTCGCGCGGGCGAAAGCTAATTCGCCCGCAGGAAGATCAGTTCGTCTGGTTGGACAGGTTCATCGCCTGCGAGATCTCGAGAAAGTCCTGACGGATCGTGCCGAGGACCTTGGCATCGAAATTGAGCGCGCTGTCGAGGATCGCACGACGGGCGGCCTCGTAGAGGTGAGTCAGGGCCTGCGCCGTCGCATCACTGCCGCTGACGCCCATTTTCAACGCCGTGATGGCCGAAAGTGCGCGCGTCAAGGCCTTGCTCTTGAGGCTGTTGTCGCCGCGGTCCTGCGCGAAGATCGCGGAGCCCAGCGAAGAGACGAGCTGTTCGTAGCACAGCCCGACCAGATGCCTGGGGTCGGCGCCTTCGACGCGTGCGTCGAAGTCGACGCGGCGGTAGGCTTCATTGGGGGATCGGATCGCCAGCACGGTTCAGCCTTTTAGTTGTTGTTCGTGCCATTCCAGGCGGCGATCTGGTTCTTCAGGAAGCTCAGCGTCGATTTCGAAGCGCCGACCTGGCTGTCCGAAGCGGAGAAGCGCGCTACGAGCTGCTTGCGCAGCACTTCCTGCTTGTCGGACAGCGACGTGAGGTCTTCGCTGGCCTTGGTCTTCTGCTTCGTCATCGCGGCGATCGAGTTGGCCAGCGTCGCGCCGTAGCTCTTGGTTTCCGTGCTGATCGACGACATGTTGCGCGAAATTTCGCTGATCGTCGCGTCGACACCGTTGAGGCCGTTGGTGAACATCGCCGCGGTGGCTTGGGGATCGGCCTTGAGCGTTGCGGTCAGGCGCGCGCTGTCGAGCGTGAAAGTGCCGTCCTTCTGGATCGAGACGCCGAGGTCCGCGAGGCTGCGCGGCGTCCCCTCGGGTGCGTTCGGCATGATCACCTTGCTGGTGAGCTGCTGCATCGTGCGTCGCAGCGCCAGTGCGCCGCTGTCGCGAGACAACTCACCGGTCTTCGAATCGGTCAGCGTGTTGAGCTGGGTGATGATCTCGTTGAGCGCGGCGGTCAGGTCCGTCATCGCCTCGGTGATCGAGGAACTCGGATCGGTGAAGGTCACCGTCGTCGGCACACCGGTGTTGGTGCCGGTGAGGTTCAGTTCGACGCCCGGAATGGCGTCGGTGACCTTGTTGCTGGCCGAGGTGACGGGCAGGCCATCGAGCTTGAAGCTCGCGTCGCCGGCGGTGGTGATCAGGCGGTCGGGAGCTGCCGTAGCCGGATTGGCGGCCAGTAGGCCGAGATCGCCGGAAGTCACGTCCGCGTCGATCTTGAAGGCGCTGGCCGTGCCGGTGGAGCCTTTGAGCACCAGCTTGGCGCCGTCGGTCGTGTTCGAGACGTAGGCGGTGATGCCCGCGTTCTTCGCATTGATCAGGTTGGCGACGTCGGTCAGCGTCTGGCCGGCGGTCACGTCGATTTCGATCGCGGGGGCAGTGCCGGCGTTGAAGGTGGTGCCGTTGACCGTGCCGAGCGAGATCGTCAGCTTGCCCTCGCCAGCCAGGCTGGTCGCCGAATCGAACTTGGCGCTTGCCAGGGTCTGCGAGGTGGCGAGCTTGGTCACTTCGAGCGAGTAGCTGCCCTTGGCGATCGTCGTGCCCGACAGCGTCGCTTTGGCGACCGCGGAATTGGCGAGCTGCGGCTGCGACGAAAGGTCACCGGCGCGGACGCGCGAGTTGAGCGAGCTGGCGAGGTTCGAGATCGCGCTCTTGAGCGTCGAGGCGGCCGAGATCTGCGCTTCGAGCTTTTCGGACTGGGTGGTCAGCCGGTCCTTCTTCGCCGCGAACTGGGCTTGGGCCAGGCTGGTCGCCAGCCCCGCCATGTCGACGCCGCTGCCCGCGCCGAGCGAGGTGAGAAGCTGCTGCGTCGCGGTCTGGGTGACCGACTGGGTCGAGCTGACTGAAGTTGCCATGGTTTCTAAAACGGCTTTGCGCCGCTCCCGTTAAGAGGTTGAATGCGGTATGCGGATCAGTTCGTCGCGCTCGGATCGAGACGGCCCTCGGTGTCGAAGCGCAGCAGCGTCGGAACGTCGACCTGCGGGCGTGCGACGCTGTAGCCGCGTTTCAGGGACATCACGAAGCCGAGCACCGCGGCGACCGCGACGTAGAGCTCCTCGCGGATCACCTGGCGCTCGCGCGTGGTGTAGTAGAGCGAACGTGCGAGCGCCGGATATTCAAGCACCGGCAGCGCCAGCTCGGCGGCGAGTTCGCGCATCGCGAGCGCCTTTTCGCCGCGGCCCTTGGCGACGACGATCGGTGCCGAAGCCTCTTCGGGATTGTACGACAGCGCCACCGAAAAGTGGGTCGGGTTGGTGACCACGAAATCGGCCTTGCGCATCGCCGAAGACATCGCGCCCATCGCGATCTCGCGCTGGCGGCGCTTGATCGCGCCCTTCTTTTCGGGCGAGCCTTCCTGTTCCTTGCCTTCGTCGCGGACTTCCTGAAGCGTCATCTTCAGGCGGCCCATGCGGCGGATCAGCTGGATCGGGAAATCGGCGAGCGCGATGATTACGAGGCCGAAAGACAAGGTGAACAGCAGCGAGATCAGCGCGTCCCAGCCATAGGTGAGCTGTGCATGGAGGTTGGCCTGGCCGAGGTGCAGCAGGCCGGCAACGCGGCCGCTCGCCCAGAACCAGGCCATGGCACCGAGCAGGCCGACCTTGAGCAGACCTTTGCCGAGCTCGATCAGGCCGTTGGGGCCGAACATGCGCTTGAGCCCCGAGGCCGGGTTCATGCGCGAGGCCTTGGGCGCCAGATTTCCCGGAAGCCAGCGCCCGGTGCCGAAACCGAGCTGCGAGACCAGCGAGAAAAGGATCACCGCGACGCCGAGCAGCAGGACCGGGGGCATCGTCATCATCATCAGCGAGAACAGGATCGGGCCGGAGTCGAAATGTTCGAGCGTGGCGCGGTCCCAGGTGAAGCCCGTGCGCAGCGCGTTGCTCATGCCGTCGAACACCCAGGGGCCGGCGAACTTCAGCCAGATCACGCCGACCAGCATGCCGACGGCGGTGGCGAGTTCCTTGGAGCGAAGGACGTCACCGTTCTTCGCGGCATCGTCGATGCGCTTTTGACTAGGGGCAAAACTCTTTTCGCCGGCGCTCTCGCTCATTTGACCAGCACGCTCCGCGTTTCGGCGAGGGCATTGGCCGACAGGTCGGTCATGCGATCGGTGATGAGGGGGAAGGAGATGATCAGCGCGGCGATACCGGCGAGCACGCCCGCGGGCAGGCCCAGCGCGAAGAGGTTGAGCGCGGGGGCCGAGCGGCTGAGCACGCCCGTGACCACCTGGACGACGAGCAGGACCAGCGTGACCGGCAGCGCGATCGCGACGGCCGTGGCGAACATCGTCGTGGCAAAGCCGGCGATCGTCGCGAACTTCTCGGGCCCGAGCCAGGTCTGGCCCGGGGGGAATACGGTGTAGCTGTCGATCACCAGCGAGAGCCAGTGGAGGTGGCCGCCGAGCGCGAGGAAGATCAGGGTCAGGATCACCGCGAAATACTGGCCGAGTGCGGGCGACTGTACGCCGCTGTTGGGATCGACCGTAGAGGCCATGGCCATGCCCATGCCGCCGCCGATGATCTCCGCGGCGATCGTCGGCGCCGCGAAGGACAACTGCAGCACGAAGCCGAGCGTCAGGCCGACGAGCACTTCGCCCATGACCATCAGCAGGCCGTTGGCCGAGAGCAGCGCCGGCGGGGCCTGTATGGGCAGCCAGCCGCAGACGAGGACCGCGACGGCGCCCGTGACGATGACGCGCACCTGCACCGGCACCGAGTTCGCGCCGAAGAACGGGGCGGCCATCATGGCCGCGCCGATCCGCGTCATCACGAACATCCAGCGCCAGAATTCGGCTTCGATCGTACCGAAACCGAAGTCGATGTTGATCACCGGGTGACCTGCGCGATCTGAGTGAAGATTTCCTTCGTGAAGTCGCTGATCAGCCCCATCATCGAGGCGCCGAAGACGACCAGGACGAACGCGGTGACCGCGAGCTTGGGCACGAAGGTCAGCGTCTGCTCGTTGACCGAGGTGGCCGCCTGGACGATGCCGACGATCAGACCCACGGCGAGCGTGGTGATCAGGATCGGCGCCGAGGCCAGCGCGGCGACCCACAGCATGCGGTCCGCGAGCGCGAGGAAGTGCTGCGACTGTTCCATGGCGGCTTATCCGAAACTCGAGGCCAGCGAACCCATCAAGAGCGCCCAGCCGTCGACGAGGACGAAGAGCAGCAGCTTGAACGGCATCGACACGATCGCGGGGCTCATCATCATCATGCCGAGCGACATGAGGACCGACGAGACCACGAGGTCGATGACGAGGAACGGAAGGAACAGCATGAAGCCGATCTGGAACGCGGTCTTGAGCTCGCTGGTCACGAAGGCCGGGAGCAGGATCGAGAAGGGCACGTCCTGGGGCCGGGCGAACTTGGGCGCCTTGGCCATCTCGGCGAACATGGCGAGATCGTTCTCGCGCGTCTGGCGGATCATGAAGCCGTGGAACTCGTTGCCCCCCAGCTGGATCGCCTGGGCCGCGTTGATCGTGCCCGCCGAATAGGGGGCGATCGCGTTGGCGTTCACCTTCTCGAGCGTCGGCGCCATGACGAACAGCGACAGGAACAGCGCCAGCCCGATCAGCACCTGGTTGGGCGGCGACTGTTGCAGGCCGATGGCCTGACGCACGATCGAGAGCACCACGAGGATCCGGGTGAAGCTGGTCATCATCAGGATCAGGCTGGGCAGGATCGTCAGCAGCCCCATGATCAGGAGCAGCTGGAGCGACATGCTCATGCCGGTGGGCGTCTGACCGTTCATCGCGCTGAAGGCGCGGTCGAGCGCGCCGGGAATCGCCGCCGCGGCCGGGGTCGGAGCGGCGGGCGCGCCGGCCGGAACGGCCTGAGCGAAAGCCGCGACGGGCGCGGTCAGGAGGAACAGCGACAAGGCGGCAAGAATTTGCCGCTTGCGTTGCCGCATTGCCGGCAGCCTCATGCCGTTTCTCCCGCGATCGTGACGTCGACCGATCGGGCCCGCGCCGGCGCTTCCGCCAGGCGGGTCAGCCCGGTGCGCGAGGCGGAGACGAGGATCTCACGTCCGTGGAATTCGATGACGGCGAGCTTGAGCGTCGGCGAGAGCATCGTCGTTTCGACGATCCGCACCGACTTGGACCCGCCACCGGCTCCGGCGCGCTCCTGCATCTTCTGCGCGAGCTTCAGGCATCCCCAGGCGAGGAGGGCGATCAGCGGCAGGAGGATGAGAAGCTTCAGAATGTACCAGAGCACGGCCTTATTCGCCGCCCAGAGCGGGCGCGGGCGCGCTGGCGCCGGCCAATTCGACGATGCGGAGGCCAAAACGGTTGCCCTGCGCGACGATCTCACCCTTGGCGATAGCCTTGCCGTTGACCATGACGTCGAGCAGTTCGTCGGTCAGGCGGTCGAGCACGACGACGCTTTCCTCGCCGAGCGAGAGAACGTCCTTGAGCTTCATGTCGACGCGGCCGAGTTCGACCGAAAGGCGGACGTCGACGTCCTTGAGGAAATCGAAGCCGCGGGGGTGGATGGTCATTGCAAAATCCCTTCTTGCTGTGACCGGTCCTTTAGAAAGCCTGAGAGACCTGGACCGCTACGCGATCATCCAATGCACCAATCGTGCCAGTTGCGATGGTCTTGTCGCCGACCTTGAGCGGGATGCTGCGCGCCACAGCCACCGGGATGATCTGACCGGGCTGGAGATTCGACAGCTCGGCGAAGCCGATGCGCATGTCGACCAGTACCGCACTGATCGTCAACGGCACCGCGCCGAACGGTTCATGGGCGGGGTTCGAATTGCCGGCGCGGGCCACCTTGGGGGCGCTGCGCTCGCCTTCGCCGAACATCTTGATCAGCGCCGTGCGGGGAATCGCCACGGTGACCGTCCAGGGCGCGCGGCCCGGATCGTCGACTTCGAGCGTCAGCACGCCCAGTTCCTCGCCGTCGGCAAAGGGGGCGAGCTGGTTGATGCAGCCGTCACGGCGTACGGGCTGGACCGCGCCGCCGAGGCCGAGCGCCTGGCCGAGTGCCTGGACGACGACAGCTTCGAGCCGTCCGATCATCAGTTCGGCCGAAAGCGGGAAGGACGTGGGCAGCGGCGAGGGCGCCACGCCGCGGCCGCCGAATGCCCTATCGACCATGCGGAGCACGGCTTCGGCGTCGAGCGAGGCGAGCGCCGACATGTCGGGCGCGCCCAGAGTCAGCAGGGCGTTGGCGGCGAGCGGGGCGATGGTCTCGCCCAGTTCGCTCATCGTGCATTCGCGCGGGCCGGTGCTGCGCACCAGCGGCGGTTCACCCGCCGACAGCGGCGCCAGAGCGGCCGACAGAACGCGCGCAAGTCCATCGCCCAGGCGCGTCAGCGCGGGGGCGATCTGGACCGGCGCGGCGTCCTGCGAACGCAGCAGCTCCGGGCAGTGTTGTGCCGCCATACGGTCGGCAACAAAGGCGCGCTCAGGCTTCATCTGTTCTCAAATCACTGAATGATGAAGGATTTGAAGTAGACGGCGTCGACCCCGCCAAACCCTTCGGTCTGGTTGAGGACCTTGTTGATCGCCGCGGTCATTCGCTTTTGCAGGCGATCCTTGCCTTCCATCGTCGTCACGTCCTCTTCGGGCGTATCGGCCAGGACTTCGAGCAGCGCCGAGCGGATCGCCAGCTCGTGCTTCTTGATCCACATCAGCACGCGGCCGTCGCGACGGGTCGAGCAGGCCAGCGCGACCTGGACCAGCGATTCGGACTGCTTGAGGTTCGACGTGAATTCCTCGGCGAAGCTGTAGTAGGCAGTGCGATATTCGCTGCCGCCTTCACCCTCGACCTCGGGCCCGCCGGCGCCTTCGCCTTCCTTGGCGTCGCCGCTCTTGACCTCGAAGGGATCGACTTCGCCCTTCTTGATCAGCTTGGGCTTGTTGTCTTCCTTCTTTTCCTCGTGATGGCCACCACCGATGACGCCCGCAGCCATCAGGCCGAAGGCACCGCCGCCGCCGACGCCCAATAGCGCCACGCCCATGATCACCTTCATCATCATGCCGCCACCCTTCTTGGGCTTGGCTTCCTTTTCAGGTTTGTCGCTGCTCATTGTCTTCCTCTAGCGCTGGATATCAGGGCCGGATTGCGTCAGGCGTAGATGCCGCTGCGCGTATCAGCGGTATCGTCGATTATGGTTGATTTCTCGTTAGCGCGGACGGTTCGGGTTTCTCCCTGGAACGATCCGCTGCGATCGTCGCTATCGCCTTGACCGAAGGCCTGCGATTGCGACTGTGATTGGCCGGCCAGGCTGGCGCCCTGCTGCTGGAGCTGGCTCCCGGTATCCTGACGCTGTGCGTCCTGGCGCTGCTGGTTCTGGCGGTCATCGCTCGAGGTCTGCGCCTGGGCGGAGGCGGCCGTGGCCTGGACCGAGGCGGCAAAGTCCGGATCGGCGCTGGTCATCGAGACCGACAGGCCCTTCGAATCCTGGTCGATGCGGAGCGAAACCTGGCCGAATTCGGCGTGGTTGAGCGAAGCGTGGACCGTGTTCGGGTTCGCGGCTTGGCGCGCTTCGACCAGGCGGTCGACCAGCGTGGCGAAGTCATGGCCCGACTGCACGGCCGTGGTGGTCGGCGTGGTGCTGACCGAGGTCACGGTCTGCGACAGCGACTGGCCGTCCTGTGCGTTCAGCACGGTCGGCGTGGCGACGGCGGCGGGCGTTGTCGTCGGCGCCTGCGTGTCGCCGGCGGCGATTCGCGTGTCCGACTTCTTGCTCTCGCCCTGGAGCGATGCGTCGGCGGTCACCTCGACCGTGGCGGCCTTGGGAGCGGGGCTCGTGGTGTCGGTCTTGGCGGTGGCGGCCGGTTCGGTCGCCTGGGTCTGCGCCTGCGCCTGCTGGTTGGTAGTCAGCGTCGCGAGCGTCGAGGGCTGTTCGCCCGAGGCCGCCTTGCCGGTGGCCTGGCTGCCCGAACGCTGGCCCTCGGTCGTCTTCGAAGAGCTGTCGGATGCGGTCGCCTGGCCATTGACCTGTGCGGCCAGCGCGGCAGCGGTCGAGACCGTGGCTGCGGTCGGCGTCAGCGTCGCAGCGGCGGTGGCGGTGGCTGTCGGTTGGGCGGCCTCGGCGACCATCTTGGCCAGCGCCGGATCGGCCTGGATCGCCGCGGCGGCGGCCGGGTCGAGCGTCACCGTCGGTGCAGTCTGCGGCTGGCCGGCAGCTTGGGTGGTGGCCTGGGTGTTCTGCGTCTGCAGCGCGAGCGCGGCGGCGATCGCCGGCTGGCTGGTCGTGGGCATGGTGCGGATCGCCTGGGCGGCACTGCCCTGACCCAGTGCATCGCCAGTCGCGGTCGGAGTGACGGTCGGCGTAGCCGGCGTCTGTGGCAGCTGGATCGCGACGGGCACGACGAGGCCGGGAAGGAGGATGTCGGCGGTCGGCAGAGTCAGCGCGGCATCGACTGTGGTCTCGCCGTCTTCGCCGGTGCCGTCGCCGATCTTCGCGGCGGCATCGGCCAGGGCGGCAGCGGCATCGGCAACTTCGCCCGGCAACTTCTTGCCGGCAACGCTGCCGGCCGCCTGCCGGATCTGCAGGCCCAGTGCTGCCTGTAGAGCGGCTGCCGGATCGACGGCGCCTTCGGCATCGGGAGCGACCTTGGAGTCGAGGAGTGCGGCAAAGTCCCCGGAAGCCGCGGCATCGTCAGCCGGCGCAGCTTTGATCGCCGTGGCGAGCGAGATGCTGCTGGAGACGGACGGGGCGGCATTCTGGATCATCGGAGTCATTTCCTCGCACTTGGTGCAGGATACTATTCAAGACCCGTGCCAGATTTCTTCTTGCCGCTGAGAACGGGCGCTACGCTGCCCTTGGCGATGATCCGGGCCTGGTGCGCGGCGCGCTCTTCGACGACTGCGCGGCGGCGTTCGGCTTGGCTCAGCGCCTGCATCTTGATGTCGGCGATGCGGCGCGCATTGGCCGCGTCGTTCGACGTGTTCCGCGAGATGCCTTCGAGGCCGCGGGCGAAAGAGTTGACCGCCTGGAGCGAGGCCGCATCGCGCACGCCGGTGCGGTTGGCATATTCGGCCGCCATCGAGCGCGTGCGCTCGGCCAGAGCCTCGAGCTGCGCGAGCGTGCCTTCTGCCTGAGCGGCTTCGGCCGCCGCGGTCTGCTTGGCGATGGCGCGGACCCGCTCGAGACGGTTGAGCCGCTTGAGCCGGTCGCGTTCGGCTTTCATTATTGCAGCAAGTGCGTGAGCTGGGCGACGCAGTCATCGAGCCGGATGACTTCGCCGCGTGCCTGGCAGAGGAAGGCGACGAGCTGTTCGTGCATGGCGATCGCGCGGTCGAGCTGCGCGTCGGCGCCGGCGCGATAGGCACCCATCAGCACGAGGTCGCGGTTGGCTTCATAGTTGGCGACGAGCGCACGGAACTGGCGGGCCAGCTTCTCGTGCTCGGGCGCGACGATGTCGTTCATCACGCGGCTCAGCGAAGCGGCGATGTCGATCGCCGGATATTGGCCGCGCTGCGCGAGATCGCGCGAGAGGACGATATGGCCGTCGAGGATCGACCGCGCGGTGTCGACCACCGGATCGTCCTGGCTGTCGCCGTCGGCGAGCACGGTGTAGATCCCGGTGATCGAACCGCCCGAAGCGGCCGAATTGCCGGCGCGTTCGACGAGCTTGGTGATCATTGCGAGGGCCGACGGCGGGTAGCCGCGCGCCGCACCCGGCTCGCCCAGCAGCAGGCCGATCTCGCGCGCGGCGTGGGCACAGCGCGTCAGACTGTCGAGGATGAGCAGCACCTTCTTGCCCTGGGCGCGGAAATGCTCGGCCATCGAAGTGGCAAGCATCGCGCCGCGCAGACGCAGGTTGGGCGCGTGGTCGGCAGGCACCGCGACCACGACGGTGCGGTGCCGCTTGGTGGTATTCATGTGCTTTTCGACGAAGTCCGAGACTTCGCGCGCGCGCTCGCCGATCAGACCGACGACGACGATCTCGGCTTCGGCACCATGGGCGATCATGTCGAGCAGCACCGATTTGCCGACGCCCGAGCCGGCCATGATGCCGATGCGCTGACCGATGCCGAAAGTGGTCATCGCGTTGAGCGCGCGGATGCCGACGTCGAAGCTTTGGCGGACGGGGCTGCGGTCGAGCGCGCCCGTCCGGATGCCGCCCGAGGGCCATTCCATACGGCTGTGGATCGGGCCGAGGCCGTCGATCGGCTGGCCTTCGCCGTCGACTGCGCGGCCGAGGAAGGCATCGCCCACGGGCAGCATGCCCGGCCGACCTTCGGGCCGGACGCGGGCGCCGGGGCGCAACAGGACCGAATCGCCCAGCAGCATCATCAAGGTGCGACCGTTGCGGAAGCCGATGACCTCGGCCGAGAGCGTCTCGGTCGAGCCCTGGAGCACGCGACACAGCGAGCCGACCGGTATCGACAGGCCGCTGACCTCCAGCAGACCATTATCGCAAGCGACAACCATACCATACCGGCGCGGTGTCAAACTAACCGGATTGGCAGAAAGATCGTCAAGAATAGGGTCGAATAGGTTCAGCACGGACGCCCTCCTAGCATTGGCTCAGGGCCTCTTCGATGGCGCGACGCCAGAGTTCGGGGCTATCCTCGACACCGCCGGTCGCGGTCTCGACGCGGATCGCGCCGCGTTCGAGCGCGCCGTCGGGCACGACGTGCCATTCCTCGGCGAAGCGCTGGCTGATCAGCGCGATGTCCTCGGGGTGCAGGCGAACCACGCGTTCGTCGTCGGCGCGCGAAAACAGCGCGACCGCGCGTTCGATCCGGTGGATCAGCGCGTCCTCGTCGATCGTCAACGGCGCCAGCGCGGCTTCGCAGAGCGCGGCGACGGTGGTGCGCAGCTTCTGACGCAGGGCCTCGGCGAGCTCGCCGTCGAGCCTGGCGAAGGAGAGTGCGAGACCTTCGGCAGCCTCGGCGTCGATTGCGGCCTGTTGCGCCGCGAGCGCCTGCGCCTCGGCCGCGCCGGCGGCATAGCCCTCGGCGAAAGCGACCGTGACGGGGTCTTCGGGCTCGAAATGCTGTTCGGGCTGCGGCTCGGGCGCGGCATAGCTGGCACCGCCGCCGAGCGAGACGAAGCGCGCGTCGCTGCGGAAACCGCTGCCGCTCGAGACCGTCCCGAAGGACAGGCCTGCCGTGAACTGGCCGTCAGACATATTCGTCGTCGCCACCACCACCAACACCGAACACGATCGTGCCTTCGGACGAGAGGCGACGGGCGATCGCGACGATCGCCTTTTGCGCCGCGACCACGTCGGCCAGCTTGGTACGGCCGCGCGCCGCGATCTCGTCCTTGACGCCGTCGGCGGCGCGGCTCGACATGGCGGCGAAGAACACTTCGCGTTCCTCTTCGGAGATGCCCTTGAGCGCGTCGATCAGCGAATCGTTGTCGACCTCGCGCAGCAGCGAACCCATCGCCTGCGCGTTGAGCACGAAGAGGTGCTCGAACTTGAACATCTCGCTCTCGATTTCCTTGGCGAGGATTTTGTCGAGCTTCGTGATCTCGGGCATGACGCGCTTTTCCATCGCCTTGCCCGCATTGTTGATGATGTCCGCGGCTTCCTTGGCGCCGCCCATGGTGAGCGCGGCTCCGGCGCCGCCGTGGCATTCGCCGATCTTGCGGGTCAGCAGCTCTTCGAGCATCTGCAGCGCTTCGGGCGAAACCGGACCCAGCGTGGCGATGCGGTGCACCACCTCGGGCTGGATCTCGGTCGGCAGCGAGTGCAGCACTTCGGCCGCGACCTCGGGATCGAGCTGGACCAGCAGCACGGCGATCGCCTGCGGATGCTCGCCCTTGACCAACGGCATCAGCGACTTCGGCGTCAGCCAACGCGCGAGTTCGAGATTGGGTGCGCGTTCGGGCGTGGGCTGGATGCGCTGCATCAGGCCGTCGGCCTTGATCTCGCCCACAGCGCGCGTCATCAGCGAACGCACGTGACCGACACGATCGTGGACGATCATGCCCATCTTTTCGGTGCGATCGACGAAGTTGGCGATGGCGTGAGCGATCACCTCGGGCTGGATCTCTCCCAGCGCGCACATCTTCTCGCCGAGGAGGCGCAGCTCGTGCGGTTCGAGCTGCGACAGGATCGTCGCGGCCTGATCGTCCTCGAGCAGCATCACCATGACCGCGGCGCGATCGGCGTCATCGTAGGGGATGGTGGTTTCGGCGTTCATTGTGCGACGGCCTCAGGAGCGGGCTGGTTGAGCATCTGGCGGAGCGCGACGACCGCGCTCTCGGGCTTCTCGGCGACGATGCGCTGGGCGAGACCGACCTGCTGGCTCAGCAATTCGGCATCGACCACACCGGTCTCGGCGTCGATCATGGCTTCGGCGGGAAGCGCGGCGGGGATGGGTTCGGCTTCCGCCAGTTCAGCGTTTCCCTCGGCAGCCTCACCGCCAGCTCCGGCCGCGCCGCCATTGGCGCCGCCGGCGGCGGGCTCGCGCTTCAGCGCTTTGATCAGCGGGCGGACGCCCAGGAGCAGGACGAGCAGCACGGCGATCAGCGCGACGACATTGCGCACCACCGTGGCGAACCACGGCGCTTCGTAGAAAGGAGTCTCGACGTCGGGGATCGATTCGAAGCTGCGGGTGATGACCGCGACCTGGTCGCCGCGGGCCGGATCGGCGCCGACCGCGGCGCTGACGAGCTGCTTGATCTGATCGACGTCGGCGGCCTTGCCGTTCTTCATCGCCTTGGCGCTGAGCGCGACCGCGACCGAGATGCGCTTGAGCTTGCCCGGCGTCGTGTTGGCGACGGCGACCTCGCGGCCCAGTTCGTAATTGCGCGTCGTGCTCGAGTCCGAGCTCTGCGGGGTCGGCGCGCCGGGTGCCGGCGTGGGTGTGCCCTGCGGCGGCGCGGCCTGGGCCGTGGTCGGCGGCGGCGGCGTGTTCGAGAGCACGCCGGGGATGCCGGCGGCCGCCTGGGCCGTGGAGGTCTGCGACTGCTGCTCGGTCTCGCTGCGGACGACGCCCTGCTTGTCGTAGCTCTCGCGCGCCGAGGTGACCTGATCCATGTCGAGTTCGACCTGGATCTCGCTCGAGAAGTTGCCTTCGCCGAGCATCGGCGCGAGCAGCGCCGAAACCTGGGTGCGCAGCTTCTCTTCCATGCGCGTCTGCAGTTCGAGGCGATCGCTGTCGGCCTTGCTCGTCTTGTCCGAAAGCAGACGGCCGTGCTGGTCGACGACGCGGACCTGGTCCGGCGTCAGGCCGGGGACTGAGCCCGCGACGAGATTGACGATCGCCATGACCTGGCTGTCCGAGAGCTGGCGGCCGCGCGTGAGGCGGACCATGACCGAAGCCGTCGGCGGCAGGTTGTCGCGCACGAAGACCGACTTCTCGGCTTCGGCGAGGTGGACGCGGACCGATTCCACGCCGTCGATCTCCATGATCGTCAGCTGCATGTCGCGCTCGCGGGCCGAGCGCATGCGCTCGCCTTCGAGCTCGCGGCTCGCGCCCATCGGCAGCTTGTCGAGCATCTGGTCGCCGCTCTCGGGCGCCGCGACGGCGCCATTCTGGGCAACCAGCATGCGTGCCTTGTAGAGATCGTCCTCGTTGACGGTCAGCGCGCCGGTGTCGTTGTTGATCTTGTAGCCGATGTTGGCCTTTTCCAGCGCGTCGACCACGCTTGCGCGTTCGCTGTCGTCGAGCTGGCTGTAGAGCGTGCGCTGCGGTGCCGGCGCCAGGGTCATGTAGGTCAGCGCCACCGCGCCCAGCGCCGAGGCGCCGAGGAACACGGGGAGCATCTTCTTGACCGCACTCTGGCCGGTGAAGGTCTTGAGACGCGACATGGCGTTGCCGCCCGCCGGATCGGTGAGCGGCGCCAGGACCGAGCCTTGCGGCGTGGCAGGGACGAGATCACTCATTTATCAGACCCCCATCCGCATAATTTCTTGATATGCGGTCAACAGACGGTTTCTCACCTGAAGCGTGGCTTCGAATGCGACGCTCGATTCCTGACGGGCCAGCATGACCTTGGCGACGTCGGTGACTTCGCCGCGCTGGTAGGCGTCGGTGATCGCTTCGGCGTTCTGCTGCTTGCCGTTGACGCTATCCAGGGCGGACTTGAGCGCGTCCTGGAAGCCGCCGGCCGGACCGTTGGTCTGCGCGGGAGCCTGGGCGCCCTGCGGACCGTGGAGTTGCTGCAGGATCGTCGACTTGTCGATGATCTGCTGACGCATGGCGATGATCTGCTGCACGCCGGCGGCGTTGCCGGCTCCGCTCAACGGGTTCATCTACGACCTCCTGCCACGGCGAGACCGGCTTCCCGGAAGGAAGCGAGGCGGTAACGCAGGGTACGTTCCGAAATGCCGAGCTGGCGGGCGGCCTGAACGCGGCTGCCACCGCAGGCTTCGAGCGTGGCCATGATGGCGCGCGCTTCGGAGAGCTGGACGATGTTCGACAGGCGCTTGCCGCCGGCCTGAGCCTCGGCCGCTGCCGGCATCGTGGGCATCGACACCGAACCCACGCCCATCGGCGCCGACATTTCGGCGGGGACCAGGCGGGCAGTGCCGTCGAACACGATGTGCTCGGGGCCGACCTGCGGCTTGCCATCGGCGAGCAGCAGGGCGCGGCGGATCACGTTCTCGAGCTCGCGGACGTTGCCCGGCCAGCCGTGGACCTTGAGCAGCGCGATCGCGGCGTCCGAGATCCAGGGCAGGGCGCGGCCTTGCGGTGCGTGGCGGAGCGCCAGTGCGAAAGCGAGCGGGGCGATGTCCTCGGGACGGTCACGCAGCGGCTTGAGCGCCAGCGGGAAGACGTTGAGGCGGTAGAACAGGTCGGCGCGGAAGCGGCCTTCGGCGACTTCGGTCGGAAGGTCGCGGTTGGCGCAGGCGATGATGCGGACGTCGACCTTGATCGGCAGGGTCGAGCCGATCGGCACGACTTCGCCTTCCTGGAGCGCGCGGAGCAGCTTGGCCTGGAGCGTGATCGGCATCTCGGCGATTTCGTCGAGCAGCAGCGTGCCGCCGTGGGCCGCGCGGAAGAAGCCTTCGCTCGACGAAGTGGCGCCGGTGAAGGCGCCCTTCTGGTGACCGAACAGCAGGGCTTCGAGCATGGCTTCGGGCATCGCGGCGCAATTGACGGCGACGAAGGGCTTGTCGGCGCGGGGGCTGCGGGCGTGGATGAAGCGGCTCAGCACTTCCTTGCCGGTGCCGGTCGGGCCGTTGATCAGCACGGGGATCTCGCTGGCGGCCAGGCGATCGGCGAGAGCGAGCACCGAAAGGCTTTCGGTGTCCGAGGCGATCGGCATGCCGGGCTTGGCGGCGCAGGCGAGCAGCGCGGCGAGGGCGGCCTCACCGGCGGGTTCGTCGTAACGCAGGCGGAAGCGCTGGGCGCCTTCGCGGATGATCTCGGGCGAAGCGTTCTGCTCGAGGGTGATGACATGCGCCTGACCTGCCTGCGGCGAGCGGTCGTTCACGTCGCGCAGTTGCGTCGTGGTCCCCAGGGCCTGCGCTGCGGCAATTGCCGAGGCGCGCTGCACCAGGGGAGCGTGCTGCTTTGCCACCACGTCGCTGAATTCCATTCCGGTCATCTTTACCCTCGGATTAACCATGCTGCGTAACCCTCTTTCGCGCATGGACGGCAAAGACATCGGTAATTTAAGCCTACGTGTTTTCCCCTATTTTGCCGTTTTTTCGGCAAGCGCTTGCCGGACCGGCAAGCGCGTTATCGCCCATATAGGGCTCCCGCGAGCGGCGGCGGACCCGGCAACGATTTGCCGCACCGGCAATGAAACCGGCACTTAATTTCCGCTTTCGCCTGCCGATCTAGCTCCTGGCAGCCGCATCGAACGCACTCGGTCGGCACCCCCTTTCGGGTCTACTACGGGAGTTAGACATGGCAGTTATCAACACGAACATCGGCGCGATGAAGGCGGCTAACGCCGGCAACTCCGCGGCCAAGGCTCTGGGCAACGCGATGGAGCGTCTGTCGACCGGCAAGCGCATCAACAGCGCCAAGGACGACGCCGCCGGTCTCGCGATCGCCACGACCATGACCTCGCAGGTCCGCGGCATGACGCAG
>SECS01000263.1 GCA_004211435.1 Novosphingobium sp.
CATGGTGATGGCGCCGGCCAGAACGGGCAGCGACAGCAGCAGCAGGAAGGCGGTGATCAGCACCGACCAGGCGAACAGCGGCATCCGGTGCAGGGTCATGCCCGGCGCGCGCATGTTGAAGATGGTGGTGATGAAGTTGATGGCGCCGAGGATCGACGAGGCGCCCGCGACGTGCAGCGAGAAGATCGCCAGGTCCATGGCCGGGCCGGTGTGGCCCTTGGTCGAGAGCGGCGGATAGATGGTCCAGCCGCCGCCGAAGCCCTTGCCGGGGCCGCCGTCGACGAACATCGACAGGCACAGCAGGATCCAGGCGGCCACCAGCAGCCAGAACGAGATGTTGTTCATCCGCGGGAAGGCCATGTCCGGCGCGCCGATCATGATCGGCACGAACCAGTTGCCGAAGCCGCCGATCATCGCCGGCATGACCATGAAGAAGATCATGATCAGGGCGTGGGCGGTGACCGTCACGTTGTAGCCGTGCTTGGACGCCTCGACGAGGCCCAGCGACTGGATGATCGAGCCTTCGCGGAAGATCTGAATGCCCGGCTCGGCCAGTTCCCAGCGGATCAGGCCCGACAGGGCGCCGCCCACGATGCCCGCCATGATGGCGAACATCAGGTACAGGGTGCCGATGTCCTTGTGGTTCGTGGACAGGAACCAGCGGGTGAAGAAGCCGGGCTTGTGGTCATGCTCGGCGTGAGCGTCGTGACCGGGTTCGGCGGTGGTTGCGGTGGCCATGGTCTTTAAGGGCTCTCGCGTCGTTTTACTGGGCCGCCGGCGCGGCGGCCGGGGCGGAAGCGGCGGCCGGAGCGACCGTCGGCGTTGCGGTTTCCTGGGCGATCGGCGCGGCGACGCCGCCCCCTGCTTCGGGACCCGTGGTGGCGGTGCCGGCGACCGGCGCGCCGGTCGTGCCGGCGGCGATCTGGGCGGCGGTGCCGCCGGGGGCTTGAGCCGCCGTCTTCGGCGTCATGGAGCCGCCCTTTTCGGCGACCCAGGCGGCGAACTGCGCCTCGGTGACGACGTGGATCTCGATCGGCATGAAGGCGTGGTCGACGCCGCACAGTTCCGAGCACTGGCCATAGAAGACGCCGGTGCGCTCGGCCTTGAACCAGGTCTCGTTCACCCGGCCAGGGACCGCGTCGGTCTTCAGACCGAAGGCCGGCAGGGCGAAGGCGTGGATGACGTCTGCGGCGGTGACCAGAACACGGACCACCTTGCCCACCGGCACGACGATCGGTTCGTCGGCGGCCAGGCGGTACGGAAGGTTTCGGGCGCGCGCCTCGTCTTCCGGCAGCATGTTCGAGACGTATTCGGCGATGCCCTGGTCGGGATATTCGTAAGCCCAGTTCCACTGGTTGCCCGTCGCCTTAACCGTCAGGTCAGGGCGCGGCATGTCGTGATAGGCAAACAGCAGCTTGAACGAGAACAGCGCGATCACGACCAGCACCAGGACCGGCACGACCGTCCAGATGATCTCGACCAGCGTGTTGTGGCTCCACCGCGCCGGGACCGGGTTGGCGCGCTTGTTGTAGCGCACCGCGATCCAGATCAGCAGGCCCAGCACCAGCAAGCTGATGAAGGTGATGATCGGCAGCAGGATGAAATTGTGAAACGCGATCGCCTCGTGCTTCAGCGGCGAAGCCGCCGGCTGCAGATCGATCCCGCCCGGCGTCGGCTGACCCATAAGGTCCTGCGCGAAGGCCGGTGCGGCGGCGAAAACGGCCAGGCCCGCCGAGGCGATCGCCCCGCCGATCCAGCCCCGGGCCCGCTTGCCCATCCCCATTCGAGACGTCCTCATAAAACCGTTATGCCGCAAGCATTTGCGAACCAGTCGCAAAGAAGGTGGAGCAGGCGGCGAGACCGCCTGTCGTTGAGGCCGGTCCCTATCGGATCGGTCGCCGCTTGCCAAGCGACTGGGGTCGCGGCCGATCGTTGCGCGATGGATTAAATCGCTGTCATGTTCTGATAGCTACCTTGCGGTGACAGGTATCTGGCGGTACGCACTGTTCATCGAAAGGAGGCGCTCGTGCCCGAAACCATCGACATACAGCTGCGAAAGGGGGTGTTGGGCTTTTGCGTCCTGGCGCTGCTCGATCGCGCCGACAGCTACGCCTACGAGATCGCCAGTCGCCTGTCCGACGCCATCGGAATGGGCGAAGGCACCATCTATCCACTCATGCGCCGTATGCAGTCCGAAGGACTGGTCGACACCTATCTGGTCGAATCGCCCGCCGGGCCTTCGCGCAAATACTACCGGCTGACCGATGCGGGGCGCACCGCCCTGAAGGATCAGGCCGGCGAGTGGACCCAATTCACGCGCGCCGTCGACGCCGTCCTGAATCAGGACGCCGCGACCGCCGCTTCTACGGAGGGACAACAATGACGCGCGCCGACTTCCTGGCCCGCCTTCGCATCGGTCTGGTCGGATTGCCGACCGCGACAGCGGCGGACATCGTGGCGGA
>SECS01000264.1 GCA_004211435.1 Novosphingobium sp.
TGGAATATCCTTCTCGGTCCAGGCCTGCAGCCAGTCGGCGTTGAACGTTTCGAGCTCGTCGCGGGTCATGCGGCGCCGTCCGTCATCGCGGTGAAGCCCGCGGGGGCATAGGGTCCGAGGACGACCTGTTCGAGCACGCCGATCCCTTGCCGGCTGCCGTCGCTGACGCGCACGACCTGCTGGGTGTGGAAGTTCGCCGCTTGCAGCATGTCTAGCGCTGCGGGATCGAAGCTCTCGTGGCCTGTGGCCAGATCGCCTTTCCAGAAGCCGTGGCCCCATTCGGGGTGCATGTAGCCGATGCCCTTCATCTGGAACTTGAGGATCGGCTCGAACTGGATCGTCCGCAGCGTGTCGTCATGGCCGACGAGGTCGATCTCGGCGCTGCGCGCGAGCCGGGTCCCAGGGTGATAGGCGATGCGGTGCCGCGCCGTCGCGAGGCGGGTCAGACGCCCGTCTTCGACCGGGCCACCGGGCTCGGCATCGTAGAGCGGCGCGGTCAGCGCCTCGCGGATCAGCGGGCGGCCCTCGACGTCGTCGTAGATGATCGCCTGGCTGACGTGATCGTCCCAGAACAGCGGCGCCCAGACGAAGAAGGCGCCGACCTTGCCCGCGGGCGGCGCGCCGCCGGTCTCGGCCTCGCCGAGCTTGCGCGCACCCCACGAGCGGTCCTTGACGCCGAGGCAGGTGTCCTCGCTGACCTGGATCTCGCCGTCGGGCGTGCGGATCGTGCCCGACCAGCGGCCGAACAGGTCGAAGCGTGTCGCGTCCATCGTCCGCTTGGCGCCGCTCCACAGGGTCTGGCGGCTCTCCTCGATCGCCGCGGTGCGGGTCGAGAAGGTCAGGTCGCAGGAAAGACCGCTCTCGTTATCTTCCAGCACGACGCGCGTGCGGCGCATCGGTTCGGGCAGCTCGATGCGGAACGGGCCGACCTGCATCTCGGTGCGCTCGCTCGGCGCGCGCCGCGAGGCGTAGAAGCAATGCTGCAGCCCGCCCTTGCGCACCACGCTGAACGCGCAGTCGAGCACGCCGCGGTGCGGATAGAGCCCCATGGCGATCCCGAAATACCATTCGCCGTCGATCGAGAAGCCGTTGAACCACGAGCGGTCGTAGGCGTTGCGATCGGTCGTCGCGACGTGGGCGATCGGCTCGGGCGTCTGATGGATCGGGTAGTCGTCGAGCCGGTTGAGCATGTCAGTTCATCACGTAGCGGATCGGCAGCCGGATCGGCCCGTTGACGAAGGTCGCCGCGCTCATCTTCGGATCGCCGTCGAGCTCGACGCTCTCGAGCCGCGGCAGCAGTTCCTCGAACAGGATCTTCATCTCCATCCGCGCCAGCGCCTGGCCCAGGCACAGGTGCCCGCCATTGCCGAAAGCGACGTGGCGGTTGGGCTTGCGATCGATGCGGAAGGCGTCGGGATCGGCGAACATAGCCTCGTCGCGGTTGGCCGAGGCGTAGCAGAGCATCAGCCAGTCGCCCTTGGCGATCGCCTGTCCGTTGACCTCTGTGTCCTGCGTCGCCGTGCGCATGAAGTGCTTGACCGGTGAGGTCCAGCGGATCGCCTCCTCGATCATCGGCCCGATCAGCTTGGGATCGGCCTTGAGCTTGGCGAGCTCCGCCGGGTTCTCCGCCAGCGCCCACATCGCCCCGCCGGTCGAGGACGAGGTCGTGTCGTGGCCGGCCGTGGCGACGATGATGTAATAGCCCATCGTCGTCAGCGGATCGATCGGCTGCCCGTCGACCTTGGCATTGGCGATCAGCGAGGCGAGGTCGCCCGTGGGATTGGCGCGGCGATCCTCGGTCAGCTTGTTGAAATAGGCCATCATCGTGAACAGCGCCGTGCGGTCGCGCTCCTGCGGCGGCGGCACGCCGTCGACCAGATCGTCGGGATCGGCGGCGCCGAACAGGCCCTGGGTGAGCTGGAGCATCAGCGGCTCGTCCTCCTCGGGCAGCCCGAGGATCGCCATGATCACCAGCAGCGGATAGTGCAGCGCGATCTCGTTGACGAAGTCGCAGCGTCCGCCCGAGGCGGCCATGCGATCCACGGCCCGGCGCGCCAGTTCGCGCACGCGATCCTCGAGCAGCTTGAGGTTTGCCGGGCGGAACCAGTGCGCGGTCATGTCTCGGTAGATGCCGTGCTCGGGTGCATCCATCTGGATCAGCGACTTGACCGTCACCCCGCCGCTCTGCGGCAGGTTGCGCTCGATCTCGGCCTGGGTGAACAGGATCGACTGCGGGCCATTGGTGAACAGGTCGTTCTGGCGGCTGATCTCCATGACGTCGGCATGGCGCGTGACGACGCGGAAGCGATCGTAGCCCTCGGCCTCGACCGTGCCGAGCGGATCGTTGGCGCGCAGCCACTTGTAGGCGTCGTAGATCCGCCCGTCCGAGTAGGCGCGGATGTCGACCAGGGTGTCGCGGATGTTCGGCGGGACGGCCAT
>SECS01000010.1 GCA_004211435.1 Novosphingobium sp.
CTGCTGACGCGGCCTTTCGCGATTCGCGGCACGGTCCAGCACGGCGACAAGCTCGGCCGCACGATCGGCTTTCCCACCGCCAATGTCGACGTCGGCGACTATCTGCGCCCGCGATACGGCATTTATGCGGTTACCGGCCTGCTGCCCGACGGGCGCCGCGTCGGTGGCGCGGCGAACCTCGGCATAAGGCCCAGCTTCGACCCGCCCAAGGAACTGCTCGAGCCCTATTTCTTCGACTTTTCCGGCGATCTCTACGACCAGGAAATCGAAGTTGCGTTCCATTCCTTCCTGCGGCCGGAAGCCAAGTTCGACAGCCTCGAAGAGCTCACCGCGCAGATCGCACGCGACTGCGACGAGGCGCGCACCAGGCTGGCTCCTCTCGCACTCTGATTCTTAACGGCAAAGAGCCGTTCATACGTGCAGCGCGGACTTCCCTCCTTAACCACTTTCCTTTAACGGCGGCCGGTCATGAGCGAGCGCGACTACAGATCGACCGTCTTCCTTCCGAAGACCGATTTCCCTATGAAGGCCGGGCTTCCGCAAAAGGAGCCGGGCATTCTTGCGCGCTGGCAGGAGCAGGACCTCTACGGCCAGCTGCGCGACGCGCGCCGCGGCCGCGAGAAGTTCATCCTCCACGACGGCCCGCCCTATGCCAACGGCGACATGCACATCGGCCATGCGCTCAACCATATTCTCAAGGACATGGTCGTGCGTACGCAGAGCCTGCTCGGCAAGGACGCGCCCTACGTGCCCGGCTGGGACTGCCACGGCCTGCCAATCGAGTGGAAGGTCGAGGAACAGTACCGCAAGAAGAAGCTCGACAAGGATCAGGTCGATCCCGTCGAGTTCCGTGCCGAATGCCGCGCCTATGCGCAGCAGTGGGTCGACAAGCAGCGCGAGCAGCTCAAGCGCCTGGGCATCAACGGGGACTGGGACAATCCCTACCTGACGATGGACTTCCAGGCCGAGGCGACGATTGTCACCGAGCTGCTGAAGTTCGCCGAGACCGGCCAGCTCTATCGCGGCGCCAAGCCGGTCATGTGGTCGCCGGTCGAGAAGACCGCGCTGGCCGAGGCCGAGGTCGAATACGAGGACATCACCTCGACCCAGATCGACGTCGCCTTCGAAGTGATCGACGCGCCCGAATGCCCCGAACTGGTCGGCGCCAAGGCCGTGATCTGGACGACCACGCCCTGGACGATCCCGGCCAACCAGGGCATCGCCTATGGCGCGCCGATCGACTACCTGCTGATCTCCGTTCCCGGCCGCGACGATCGCTACATCGTCTCCGAGCCGCTGGTCGACGCCTTCCTCAAGCGCATCGGCGTCGAAGGCTTCAAGATGGAGATGTACGTCAAGGGCCCGCTGCTCGAAGGCGCCACCGCGCGCCATCCGATGCATGCTCTCGGCGGTTTCTTCGCCAAGCCCCGCCCCTTCCTCAACGGCAGCGACTTCGTCACGACCGAGAGCGGCACGGGCCTCGTCCACATGGCGCCCGACCACGGCGAGGACGACTTCCTGCTCTGCAAGAAGCACGGCATCGATCCGGTCTTCGCAGTCGAGGGCGACGGCAAGTACAAGCCCGAATGGCTCTGGCTCGGCGGCCAGGGTTCGGTGATCAATCCCAAGTTCAACGCGCCCGACGGCCCGATCTGCTCGGACCTGCGCGAATCCGGCGGGCTGCTGTCCGCCTCGGCCGACTACAAGCATTCGTACCCGCATTCGTGGCGCTCGAAGGCCAAGGTCATCTACCGCTGCACGCCGCAGTGGTTCGTGCCGATGGACCGCGAATCCGATGCCCTGGTCCGCAGCGACGAGCGCTATGCCCTGCTTGACGAGGTCATGCCGCCGACGCTTCGCCAGGTCGCCAAGGACGCGATCGCCGACACGCGCTTCGTGCCCGAGAAGGGCCGCAACCGCATCGGCGCCATGGTCGAGGGCCGGCCCGACTGGGTGCTGAGCCGCCAGCGCGCCTGGGGCGTGCCGATCACCTTGTTCGTCGATCGCAAGACCGGCGTCTATCTGGCCGACCCCGCGGTCAACGCGCGGATCATCGCCGGCGTGCTAGCTGGCGGCGTCGACGCCTGGTCCGACGCGCGCGCGCAGGAATACCTCGGCGCAGACTATAAGGCCGAGGACTACGAGCGCGTTGCCGACATTCTCGACGTCTGGTTCGATTCGGGTTCGACCCACGCCTTCGTGCTCGAGAGCGGCCGCTGGCCAGACCTGCTGCGCCCCGAAGGCTATACGGGCCCGCCGGCCGACCTCTATCTCGAAGGCTCGGACCAGCATCGCGGCTGGTTCCAGTCCTCGCTGCTCGAGTCCTGCGCGACGCGCGGCCATGCGCCGTACAAGGCGGTGCTGACCCACGGCTTCACGATGGACCAGAAGGGCATGAAGATGTCCAAGTCGCTGGGCAACACCATCGACCCGATCAAGGTCATGGAAACCAACGGCGCCGACATCATCCGCCTCTGGGCGCTGTCGGTCGACTATACCGAGGACCACCGCATCGGTGACGAGATCCTCAAGGGCGTCGCCGACCAGTACCGCAAGCTGCGCAACACCTTCCGCTACCTGCTGGGCGCACTCGACAGCTTCGACGAGAGCGAACGCCTGGCCGTCGACGAGATGCCCGAGCTCGAGCGCTATGCGCTGCACCGGCTGTGGCAGCTCGACGGCGACCTGCGCGTCGCGGTCGCCGAGTTCGATTTCAACACCTATGTCCGCAGGCTCAGCGAGTTCTGCAACGAGGACCTTTCAGCCTTCTTCTTCGATATCCGCAAGGACAGCCTCTACTGCGACGCGGCGACCGATCCCAAGCGCCGCGCCTACCGCACTGTGCTCGACCTGCTGTTCCACGCGCTGGTCCGCTATGCTGCGCCGGTGCTGGTCTTCACCGCCGAGGAAGTCTGGCAGGCGCGTTATCCCGACCAGGGCAGCGTCCACCTGCTAGAATGGCCCGAGCTGCCGGTGTTCACCGACGAAGGTCTGGCCGGAAAGTGGGAAGAGCTGCGCGCGCTGCGCGCCCAGGTGCTCGAGGCGATCGAGCCGCTGCGCCGTGAGAAGGTACTCGGCTCGGGACTGGAAGCGAACGTCACGGTGCCCGAGAGCGCGCCCGAAGCCGATCTCGCCGAACTGTTCATCACCGCGAAAGTCACGCGCGCGCAGGGCGAAGGCGTGACCGTCACCCGCTCCGACAACCACAAGTGCGGCCGCTGCTGGCGCTTGCTTCCCGAAGTCAAGGAAGACGGCGATCTCTGCGATCGCTGCGACGGAGTGGTCGAAGGACCGGACGCCGCGGCATGAGCGCGCCGCTACCGAGTGTGACAAAGCGGCGCGTGATCGCGCTGATCGTCGCGGCGCTGGTCTTCGGCGTCGACCAGTGGGTCAAGATGCTGATGCTCGGCGAATTCGCCCTTCCCGACGTCGGCCAGATCTATGTCCTGCCGTTCTTCAACCTGACCTGGACCGAGAACTACGGCGTCTCGCTCGGCATGCTGACCGCGCAATCGGTCGAGATGCGCTATCTGCTTGTGGCGCTGACCAGCCTGATCTCGCTCGTGGTCCTCGTTTGGATGATGCGCGAGAAGGCCTGGCCCGAACTGCTGGGACTTGCCTTCGTACTCGGCGGTGCCATCGGTAACATCCGCGACCGCTTCACGCGTGGCTACGTGATCGACTATGCGGACTTTCACATCGACGGATTCCGCCCCTTCCTGATCTTCAACATCGCTGACGCCGCCATCACCATCGGCGTCCTGATTATCCTTGCCCGGTCCCTGTTTTCGCGCGAGAAGCCGAAGCCCGAGACCGAGCAGGCCGCTCCGGAGAGCTAAGACATGCGCAAGACCACCGCCCTTATTTGTGTCGCGACCGCTTCGGCGCTGCTCGCCGGCTGTGGTGGCGGCGGGCTGCTCAACCGTGACCGGCCCGACGAATTCGCCGTCCAGCGCCAGTCGCCGCTGGTGGTCCCGCCCGATTTCGCGCTGACCCCGCCGCAGCAGGGTGCGCCGCGCCCGGTCGACGGTGGCACCCGTCAGCAGACGCTCGACGCGCTGTTCGGCGGCCCGGCCGCGCGCAGCGACATCGAGAAGAACACGATCGGCCGCGCCGGCAGTGCCGCGCCGGGCATCCGTTCGAACGTGGGCGACAATCAGACCAACACCGTCGCCAAGGGCGAAGTCACGCGCGACATCCTCGCCGCGCCGCAGGGCGACGGCCGCGAGGCTCAGGCCGGCCTCGGCGCGAGCTGAGCGGCGGGCCGGTCGCAACCGGCCGCCTGCCTTCCCGCGACAATTCGCGACCATTTCCCAAATTGCGCGTCCGCCGCACCTGCGCCATTCGCATGCGCAGGCGGGCTCTTCCGCCTTGGGAAGACGATGACATGAAACATGTGACGATGGCCGCGGCAGCGCTGGCCGTGGGTCTCGCCGGCGTGGCCCAGGCCCAGGCGTTTCAAGATCCCTGGGGCGACGCCACCGTCGCGCGCGCCGACGAGGAAGCCAAGGCCGGCGAGCGCTTCGCCGTGGCCGACGCGAACCACGACGGCGCGATCTCGACCGACGAGCTCGAAGCCGCTTCGCAAGGCCAGCGCGGCCCCAATGGCGATCGAGGGGGCGGCGGCGGTCTGCGCCGCGCCGATGCCAACGAGGACGGCAAGATCACCAAGGACGAGTTCGTCTCCGCGCAACTGCGTCGCTTCGACATGCAGGACGCGAACAAGGATGGCCAATTGACCAGGGCCGAACGCGATGCCGCGCGGGCCGCGCGCATGCGCAACGGCGGCGGTGGCTGGGGCGGACCGCCGCCGGGGCAGTGATTCATCCGATTCGGATCGATCACTATGCTAAACGCGCGATCTCCAGGACATCGGGCTTAAACCAGGGCTGGCGGTGACGTTCTGTTAACTGGGCGCCTGCCGGATGCCATGTTCCGATGCCGGGCGCCCAAACTTCCGCTACATTCAGCTCCAGCGGAACAGGCGCTCGAGCAGGCTTGGTTCTTCCATCGGCCGGATCGGTCCGTGCACCTTGCGGCGCATGCTCGGATCCAGGCTCTGGCGCGGCTTTGCCCATCGATCCGACAGGCCGCTGTGCATGCTGTAATTGGACATCGGAGCCTCCCTCATCGGATGCCCCTCCCGCAATCCGGCTAAGCTATCGTCAATCCCGCGCCGCGATAATACCTGGCGCTGGCCTGAGGTTCCCGGTCCGCAAAAGAAAAGGGCGGGCCCAGCGGACCCGCCCTTCGCAAAGCTCTGAATTGTGTCAGTTCGCGCGCGGCGCCGCGGCCGAAGCATTCTCGGGCAGGCCGCCGAGCTGGGTGACCAGCTTGGTGTAGGCGTCGAGGTAGGCGAGCACGATGATCTGGCCGATCGCGGTATCCTGATAGCCGCCACCGCCGGCACCGGCGAAGGTACCCCAGAACGAGCCGCCGCCACCGCCGCCGCCGAAGCTGACGTCGGACTTGCGGGCATAACCCTCGGTCAGCGCCTCTTCCTCGGTGGTACGGGCGTTGACGATCGAGAGCGTCACGTTGGCCTCGCCCTTCTTGACCGAGATTCCGCCGGCGATCGCGCCGAAGCCGCGACCGAACAGGCCACCGCCGATCGAACCGAGCACGGCGCCGGCACCGCCGCCGCCCGAATTGCGGTTGGCCGAGACGATGTTCGGCTCGAGAAAATAGTCGGCCGCACGGACCTGGCCACGGCCGAGGTTCGAGCCCTTCTGCAGTTCGCCATCGTCGGCGAGCGCACGCTCCATCGCGCGGCTCTGCATCGAACGGCCGCGATTGACGAGCGTGAAGCAGCCCGACTGCTGGACGAAGACGCGCAGGATCTGCTCGGGGCTGCCCAAGTTGAATTCGCGCCACCACTGGTTGTCGGGCTCGACGATCGCGAGCGCGCCGAGACGGCGGCTGCAGCGCGGGATTTCCTGGGTTTCGCGGCTCTGCTGCTGGCGCGCCGACGAACCCTTGGTGTCCTTGGCCCCAGCGACCGAACCCATGCCGAGGGCAAGAGCAAGCGCAGCCACCCCACAGACGAATTTCTTCATCAATTCAACTCCTTGCATGGGCACAGTGGCCCATTTCGGGCCAAAGCCCTTACCCCGAATACCGATAGATGCTGAGCGCCCGTTTCGCCGGTCATAGCCCGCTTTGGGCGCCGCGCAAATGTGGAAATATCAGTACCCTGCGACCGATCTACGCCGCCGTCGCGCGACCGACCGGCATGTTGTCGATGAGCCGCGCGCGACCGATGCGGGCGGCGACGAACAGACGCGCATCGCCCTGTGCCAAGGTCGTGCGGAGTGCCAGGCTCTCGGGATCGCGCAGTGCGACATAGTCGATCGCGGCGAAGCCGCCGCCGAGCAGTTCGGCCTCGATCACCGCCAGGGTGGGCGCTGGATCCGCGCCCGCTTCGAGCGCCGCGATCGCCGCGCGCATCGCCCGCGGCAGCGCTGCGGCCTGGGCGCGCTCCTGGGACGTGAGGTAGCCGTTGCGCGAGCTCATCGCCAAGCCGTCGGCCTCACGCACCGTCGCGACGCCGTGGATCGCATCGGCATAGGGCGCGATCAGATCGAGATCGCGCGCCATGCGGCGGATCACCGCGAGCTGCTGCCAGTCCTTCTCGCCGAAGAAGGCGAGGTCGGGGCGCACCTGGTTGAACAGCTTGCAGACCACCGTGGCGACGCCATCGAAATGGCCGGGCCGGGCCGCGCCGCAGAGCTCCTCGCTGACGCCCGAGACAGAGACGTTGGTGGCATAGCCGGCCGGGTACATCGCCTCTACCGTGGGCGCCCAGACCAGCGACACGCCCTCGCGGCCAAGCATTTCGAGATCGCGCTCGCGCGGCCGCGGATAGGCGTCGAGATCCTCGCCGACACCGAACTGGCGCGGGTTGACGAAGATCGAGGCGACGACGTGCGCCGCCCGCGCCTTCGCTTCACGCACGAGGGTCAGATGACCTTCGTGCAGCGCCCCCATCGTCGGCACCAGCGCCACCGGCCCATCGGCGCGCAGTCCCTCTACGGCACGGCGCAGTGGATCAAGCTGGTCGACGGTTTGCATGGGCCCTGCCCCTCCGATAAGAGTCGTGGAACGGCTCGCTCTGCCAGCGTGTTGGGCAGATGGCCATAACCGTTTCGCAGGCAACAGTTTTAGAAAGAATACCGTGGCTCCTCATCGCATCGTCTTCGCCAATGAGAAGGGTGGCACCGGCAAGTCGACCACCGCCGTGCACGTCGCCGTCGCGCTCGCTTACCAGGGTGCCAAGGTCGCCGCGATCGATCTCGATCCGCGCCAGCGCACGCTGCATCGCTATCTCGAGAACCGCGCCGAGACGGTCCGCCGCCGCGACATCGACCTACCGACCCCGCGCTTCGACGTGTTCAACGGCGCCGAAACCGGAGCCGGCGTGGAAGCGCTCGAAGCCCTGGCCAGCGAAGTCGGCGAAGGCATGGACTTCCTGCTGTTCGACACGCCCGGCCGCGACGATCCCTTCGCGCGCCACGTCGCGACGACCGCCGACACGCTGGTGACCCCGCTCAACGACAGCTTCGTCGACTTCGACCTCATCGGCCAGGTCGATGCCGAGACCTTCAAGGTCCGCCGCCTGTCGTTCTATGCCGAGCTGATCTGGGAAGCGCGCAAGAAGCGCGCGATGGCCACGATCAAGGACCAGCGCCGCGAGATGGACTGGGTCGTCGTGCGCAACCGCACGGGCTTCACCGAAGCGCGCAACATGCGCCGCATCGAGCAGGCGCTGACCGAGCTGTCGAAGCGCGTCGGCTTCCGCGTCACGGGCGGCCTGTCCGAGCGCGTGATCTACCGCGAGCTGTTCCCCTCGGGGCTGACCCTGCTCGACAAGGGCCATCTCGGCGAGCTCGGCACCAGCCATCTCGTCGCCCGCCAAGAGCTTCGCCAGCTGATTGCCGGGCTCAACCTGCCGACCCCCGCGCAACGCCAGAAGGAACTGGCGCTCGCCGAGCCGGCGTGAGCCCCAGGCCATGAAATTCCTCGTCCTCATCGCGCTCGGCGTGCTGGCTTTTCGCTTGGTCGCAGGGCGCTGGCCTTGGGAACCGCGCCGTGTTCCCACGCGTTCCGGGGCCAAACAAGCTCGCGTCCTGCTCGGGGTAGGCGAGGGCGCCAGCCGAGAACAGATCATCGAAGCGCACCGGCGGCTCGTCACCCAGGTCCATCCGGACAAGGGCGGGACGAGCGAGCTGATGCATGAGGCCAATTCTGCGCGCGACCTGCTGCTTGCCGAGCTGCCGGTCCGCTAAGGACTAGGAGCAGCAATGACGCACAAATTCCACCCGACGGTTCTTCGGGAATACGACATCCGCGGCATCATCGGCGAAACGCTCGACGTCGAAGACGCGCGCGCCATCGGCCGCGGCTTTGCGACCCTGCTGCGCCGGGCGGGCGGCAAGAAGGTCGCGGTCGGCTATGACGGCCGCGTCAGCTCGCCGATCCTCGAGGATGCTCTGGTCGAAGGCCTGACCGGCAGCGGCGTCGATGTCGTGCGCGTCGGCATGGGGCCGACGCCGATGCTTTATTACGCGGCCGCCTCAGCGGATGATGTCGATGGCGGCATTCAGATAACCGGCAGCCACAACCCCGCAAACTACAACGGCTTCAAGTTGGTGTTTCAGGGTCGGCCGTTCTTCGGCGACGACATCCTCGAACTCGGTCGCCTCGCGGAAACTGGCGACTGGCTGCACGGGAACGGCACGAGCGAACGGCGCGAGATCCTCGACGAATATATCGACCGGCTGCTCGAAGGGCTCGCAGGCGTCGACCGCGACTGGTTCTCGACCCTGCGGATCGCCTGGGACGCCGGCAACGGCGCCACCGGGCCCAGCCTCGAAAAGCTCACGGCCTTGCTTCCGGGCGAGCACCACCTGCTGTTCACCGAGGTCGACGGACGTTTTCCCAACCATCATCCCGATCCTACCGAGGAAAAGAATCTCGCCGACCTCAAGGCAATCGTCGCCGAGAAGAAGCTCGATTTCGGACTGGCATTCGATGGTGACGGCGACCGCATCGGCGCGATCGACGGCGAGGGCCGGGTGATCTGGGGCGACCAGTTGCTGATGATCTATGCCGAGGACGTGCTGCGCGACCTGCCTGGGGCCACGATCATCGCCGATGTAAAGGCCAGCCGCGCCTTGTTCGAGCGCGTAGAGGAACTCGGCGGCAAGCCGCTGATGTGGAAGACCGGGCACAGCCTGATCAAGTCCAAGATGAAGGAAACACAGGCTCCGCTCGCCGGTGAGATGAGCGGCCACGTGTTCTTCGCCCACCAGTATTACGGCTACGACGATGCGCTCTATGCCGCGATCCGGCTGATCGCCGCCTCGGCGCGGCTCGGCAAGTCGGTCACCGAGCTGCGCGGCGCCATGCCCGCGCTGGTCAACACGCCCGAGCTCCGCTTCCAGGTCGACGAAAGCCGCAAGTTTGCCGTGGTCGAAGAGGTGAGGGAACGCCTCAAGGCCTCGGGTGCCGATGTCGATGCGACCGACGGCGTCCGCGTCTCGACCGCCGATGGCTGGTGGCTGCTGCGCGCCTCGAACACGCAGGACGTGCTCGTCGCGCGTGCCGAGAGCAGCGATCAGGCCGGGCTCGACCGCCTGCTGGCCGAAATCGACGCGCAGCTCGCGCAGTCGGGGCTCGAGCGGGGCGAACAGGCCGGGCACTGACCACCCCGTCATTCCCGCTTTCGCGGAGATGACGGGTGTTGCCAAACGACGGTGAATTTATGCGAAAGGCGCCCCCCGCAAGGGAGGCGCCTTCCTCGTTCCAACGCCGATCAGATCTTGTCGCGATCCTTAGCGCCGGTTCCGACCTGGCCCAGCGCCTTGCCCTCGGTGGCGAGGCCCGCATCGCTGCTCCAGCCGGTGCCAGGCGTGACCTGTGCCACGCGCAGGTTGTTCTGCACGTGCTTCACGCCCGAGACGTTGTCGACGACGTCCTCGGCGCGGCGCTTGGCCTCGCGGCTCGCGACGGTGCCATTGAGCGTGATCTCGCCCTTCTCGACCGTCACGGTTACGTTGCTGGCGTCGACGCGCCAGTCCTCGGTCAGGCGATCGTTGGCATCCTCGCGGATGCGCTCGTCCGAACGCGTATAGTCCTTGGGACCATGGCCGCGATGGTCCTCATCGCGGCGGCGCGCGGCATCCTCGTCGCCGAACCACGAAGCGACCTCGTCGCTTGCGCGATCCCAGAAGCCGCGCCTGCCGTCGTCGCGGCTGCCGTAGCCATGCTGGCGATAGTCGGCACCATAACCACCGCTCCCGCCATAGCCGGTGCCGCCGTAGTAGTTGTGCGAGTTCTGCGGCCCGCCGACGCCCCAAGACCCTTGCTGGCCGGTGAAGTAGCTCGAATCGCCCGTGCCGCCATAGGTGCCCTGATAGGGCTGGCCCGAACGCAATTCGCGATCCTGTTCGTGCCAGTGATGGACCGGCTTGTCGTCGCGAGCTTCGTCGAAACCGCGTTGATTGTAGGTCCGCTGATCGCGCCAATCATTGCGCCCCAGCCCACCACGGCCACCGGCCTCGTCGTCGCGGAAGGTCCGGCCATAGCCGAAATCGCGGCTGCGACGATTGGCTTCGTAGCGGTCGTCATCGAAGCGGTTCTCGTTCGGGGTGCCGCTGGATGTGCCACTGGCCTCGCGGCGATAGCGTTCCTCGTTGCGGCGCCAGCGCTGGCCAGGATCCTCGCTGCGGTCGTCGTCGTGGCTGCGATAGCGGTCTCGGTAGTCGGTCATCGGGGGTTCCTCTCTAGGTTGAAAGGAGCGCTGCCAAGCGAGCCCGGCGCGCGTGCTTCCAGGAAAGGAACGTCGGCTGGGCCGCGCGCGTTCCGCATGCCCATCGCAACCGTCCCGCGCTTCATCGCATTGCTGCAGGTGCAGCAAAGTGTTTGATTTCCGGAAAGAAAGCTTGCCGTATTAAAGACCTATCGACAGCGAGGCGGGCCACGCCCATCTCTTGCCTCGTGCACGACGTCTCCGCCCTGCCGCCCGAAATCGAGGCCTGGTTCGCCGGCCGAGGCTGGCGCGTGCGACAGCATCAGAGCGAAATGCTCGCCGCGGCCGATGCCGGGCAGCACGCACTGCTGGTGGCCGATACCGGGGCAGGCAAGACGCTCGCCGGATTCCTGCCGACGCTTGCCGATTTCGCACCCTCGCGTCTCGCCGGAAAGAAGGTGCCGGACGGGCTGCACACGCTCTACGTCTCGCCGCTCAAGGCGCTGGGGCACGACGTCCAGCGCAACCTGATGACTCCCGTCGAGGAGATCGGGCTGGCGATCCGCATCGAGACGCGCAGCGGCGACACGCCGTCCGATCGCAAGGCGCGCCAGCGCGTCAGGCCGCCGCACGTCCTTCTGACCACGCCCGAATCGCTGTCGCTGTTGCTGTCCTATCCCGAGGCGGCCGAACTGTTCGGCTCGCTCAAGCGCGTGGTGATCGACGAGGTCCACGCCTTCGCCACGGGCAAGCGCGGCGATCTGCTGGCGCTGTGCCTGACGCGGCTCCAGGCGCTCGCGCCCGATCTTCAGCGCGCGGCGCTGTCGGCCACCGTCGCCGACCCCGACGCCTATCGCGCCTGGCTCGCGCCCTGGGGCGACATCGATAGTGTCACCATGGTCGAGGGCGAGCCGGGGGCCGATCCCGACGTATCGATCCTGCTGCCGGGTGAGGAGACCGGCGTGCCCTGGTCGGGCCACGCCGCCGCCTGGGCCGTGCCGCAGCTCTACGAGGAGATCCAGCGGCACAAGACGACGCTGATCTTCACCAACACGCGCTTCCTCGCCGAATACATCTTCCAGCTCCTGTGGGACGTCAACGAGGCGCACTTGCCGATCGGCATCCACCACGGCTCGCTGGCCAAGGAGGCCCGACGCAAGGTCGAAGGCGCAATGGCGCGCGGCGAGCTGCGCGCGCTGGTCTGCACGGCCAGCCTGGATCTCGGCGTCGACTGGGGCGACATCGACCTCGTCGTCCAGATGGGCGCGCCCAAGGGCTCGTCGCGCCTGCTCCAGCGGATAGGCCGCGCCAACCACCGGCTCGACCTGTCGAGCAAGGCGCTGCTCGTGCCCGGCAACCGTTTCGAATTCCTCGAAGCCATGGCCGCCGCCGATGCCGTCGCCGCAGGCCAGCGTGACGGTGAGGACTTTCGCCCCGGCGGGCTCGACGTCCTCGCCCAGCACGTCATGGGCTGCGCCTGTGCCGGGCCGTTCCGCGAGGAGGACTTGCTCGCCGAAATCCGCTCGTCGCTGCCCTATGCCTGGCTCGATGCGGCCGGGCTGAGCCGCGTGCTCGATTTCGTCGCGACCGGTGGCTATGCGCTGCGCGCCTACGATCGCTTCAAGCGCATCGTCAAAGGCCGCGACGGGTACTGGCGGCTGACGCATCCCGAGCAGGCCGCGCGACATCGGCTCAACGCCGGGATCATCGTCGACAACGAGATGATCGAAGTGCGTTTCCGCAATGGCCGCGCTTTGGGAAAAGTGGAGGAGAACTTCGCCGCACAGCTCTCGCCCGGCGACACCTTTCGTTTCGCGGGCACGGACCTGGAAGTCGAGCAGTTCCGCGATCTCGACCTGATCGTCCGCGCTTCGAAGAGCTCGGCGCAGATCCCGAGCTATACCGGATTGCGCCTCGCGCTGACCACGCATCTGGCCGACAAGGTGCGCGATCTCATTGCCGATCGCAGCCAGTGGGGCCGCCTGCCCGACGACGTCCGCGAATGGCTCGAGGTCCAGGCCTGGCGCTCGCACCTGCCGGTGCCTGGGCGGCTGCTGATCGAAAGCTTCCCGCACCGCGGGCTCGCCTATACGACCTATTATACGTTCGAGGGGTGGAACGCGAACCAGTCGCTCGGCATGCTGATCACGCGGCGGATGGAGGATCGCGGGCTGGGGCCGCTGGGCTTCAACGCCACCGACTATGCGCTCGCGGTCTGGGGGCTCAAGCCGGTCGAGGATCCGGCCGCGCTGCTCTCGCCCGATATCCTGACGCACGAATTCGTCGACTGGGTCCAGCAGTCGCACCTGCTGCGCCGCGCCTTCCGCGAGGTCGCGGTGATCTCCGGCCTCGTCGAGCGCCAGCATCCGGGCAAGAAGAAGACCGGCAAGCAGGTCACCTTCTCGACCGACCTGATCTACGACGTACTGCGCAAGTACGAACCCGACCACCTGCTGATCGAGGCCGCCTGGGCCGATGCCCGCGCGCGCATGACCGACGTCGCGCGCGTCGCCGACGTGCTCGACCGCGCCGCGCGGCAGATCGACCACGTCCAGCTCGAACGGATCAGCCCGCTGTCGGTGCCCGTGCTGTCGATGATCGGCCGCGAGAGCCTGCCCGCGGGCTCGGCCGACGACCTGCTGCTCGAGGAGGCCGAGAGCCTGGCCTCGGCGGCGATGCGGGTCGATCGGTCGGAAGCTGACGACAACGCCTGACGCCCAAACGAAAAGGGGCGGATTGCTCCGCCCCTTCCGTGTCCGATCGGACCGGGGTTCTGCCGAATTACTTCGGGTTTGCCGCCGACTTGTCGAATTCCGAGAACTGCTCGTTCCCGACGAAACCGAACTTGGTGACCTTCGAGCCCTTGATGATGTTCAGGACCTTCGCCGACAGATCGTAGCTGGCGTCCTGTTCCGGCTGGAACTGGAGTTCCGGCTCGGGATTCATCGTGGTGGTCGTCTTGAGATTGGTCACCAGCTGCCCGGCGTTCAGGCCCGCGCCGTTCCACAGAATGTCACCATTGCGGGTGAGCACCAGCTTGTTCACCACCGGTAGAACCGGCGGCGGCGGCTGATCGTTGGGGTTCGGCACCGGCAGGTCGATATCGACCGAGTGGGTCGCGACGGGGATGGTGATGATGAACATGATGAGAAGCACGAGCATGACGTCGATCAGCGGCGTCGTGTTCATTTCCATCATCGGCGAGCCATCGTCCTTGCCGCCTGACATTGCCATGGGAAGTTACTCCTGAATTAACCGTGCCGCGCTTAGGCGTTCGGATCGACGGGGTTCGAGATGAAGCCGACCGTCGGATAGCCCGAGATCTGCACGTTGTAGATCGCGCCTGCGACGCAGCGCCAGGGAACGTTCACGTCACCGCGAATGTGGACCTGGGGCACCTTGTCCGGGTTGTCGCGCAGCGCTTCGGGGCCACCCTCGCGCTTGACGATGGCGTCGAGCCGCTTGAATGCCTGTTCGCGCAGTTCGACCGAGGTCACCGGCGTGATGTTATTGAAGTAAATGCGGCACTGGCCATAGCGCGTCGCGCCCTCGTAACCGGGCTCGCCCGCGCTGCGGCCTGCACCGTCGGTGGAGCTGACGGTCAGGAGCAGGTTCTCGACCTTGTCCTTCGATTCCGACGAAGCGATGATCGGGAGCTTGAGCTTCTCGATCGTCTGGATCGCGACCGGCACCGCAATAAGAAAGATGATCAGCAACACCAGCATCACGTCGACGAGCGGCGTGGTATTGATGTCCGACATCGGGGTTTCTTGCCCGCCGCCTACTGAAACTGCCATAGTTTCATCCTATCCTTGCATTCAATCCCGAGAGGGCGACGGGCCCGCATGCAGCATGCCCGTCGCGATAACCCCCGGTGTTGGCGGCGAGACGAGCCCGCCGCCGCTGCGCGCGCTCAGGGCTTGGTCGGCGCAGCAGCCGGCTTGGCGGCAGCAGCCGGGGCAGCCTTGGCCGGAGCGACGATCGTCGCCGGACGCACGGCACCGCCCGAAGCGATGTTGGCGAGAACGTCGGTCGAGAAGCCGGTCAGCTGCTCGGCGATGCCCTTGTTGCGTGCCTGCAGGTAGTTGTAGGCGAGCACCGCGGGAACGGCGACGAGCAGACCGAGCGCGGTCATGATCAGAGCCTCACCGACCGGACCCGCGACCTTGTCGATCGAGGCCGAACCGGCGATGCCGATGTTGATCAGCGCGCGATAGATGCCGACGACGGTACCGAACAGACCGATGAACGGCGAGGTCGCACCGACGGTGGCGAGGAACGGCAGGCCCGAAGCGAGGCGCGCGTTGATCGAGGCTTCCGAGCGGGCCAGCGAACCGTGCAGCCAGTCGTGGGCTTCGGTCGAGTCCTTGAGCTTGAGAGCTTCGTCTTCGGCCTGGAGGCCGTCGTCGACGATCTGGCGCCAGGCGCTGTTCTTCTCGAGCTTGGTGGCGCCGTCCTTGAGGGTCGGGGCCTTCCAGAAGCTGGTGCGGACTTCACGACCCTGGCGCAGGATCTTCGACTGCTCGAACCACTTGGTGAACAGGATGTAGAACGAGCCGAACGACATGACGCCGAGGATGACGACGGTCGCGTAGGCGATGAAACCGCCCTGTTCGAGAGCTTCGGCAAAACCGAACTTGTTCTGCGGGGCAGCCGGGGCAGCCGCGGCGAGAAGATCGATGATGTGCATGCGGTAGGTCCTCTCAAGAATGGAATAGAGAAGGCCGGCAGCGTAGGGGGCGTACCGGCTTGGTCAGGAAAATCAGTCCTTCGGGATGACCCAACGGACGCGGTTCGCATAGGTGCCGCTGGTGGGCTGGCCCTCGCCGTCCTTGGCCGGCGTAAACCGGGCACGACGACGGACGTTGTCGCAGGTCGCCTGATCGAGGTCCGGATGGCCGCTCGAGTTGGTGATCTGACAATCGGTCACACGACCATCTGGGCCGACCGACACGCGGAAGCCCGTGGTGCCTTCGCGCTCCTCGCGCAGAGCGCGCGCGGGATAGTCGTTGGTGGTAGCCCAGGAACCGGGATTGCCACGCGGCACGGCGCCGCTGGGCGTGAAACGCGGCGGCGGGGGAGCAGAGACCGGCGGCGGCACGACGACCATCGGCGGAGCCGGCGGCGGTGGCGTGTCAACGACCGTGATCTGCGGCGCCACAGGCGCGACATTGATCTTCGGCGGCGGCGCCACGACGGGCGGCGGCGGCGGAAGATCATCCTTCGGCGGCGGTGGCGGCGGTTCTTCCTTCTTGACTTCTTCCTTGATGTCGACGGTGGTCACCTTTTGGATGACCTTCTTGGCTGCCTCATAGGCCAAACCCGTGACAAGCGCATAACCAACAAAAACGTGAATGAGGGCAACGATGATCAACGCGGTAACTTTGTTACCGCTCATCTTTTGGTCAGCGTAAGCCATTCCGACGCATCACTCCATAACAATGCCATGGGCCACAGCCCGAGGCGCCCACAGGCGAGCCGTTAGGCAACAACCCATGTGATTCTTAACGCACCACCCCGAACGGACGACCGGCTCCCCTCTCGGGGCATCGGCGCCCGATTAGGCGAACGGCAGGGCCTTTTATATTTTTTGGCCCAGAATTCGGGCATGCTTTAGCTCCGTTGCCAAACCCGCGCAACGCCTTATGCGCGTGTCGATAAGTTAACATCTGATTCAGACGTGTTAAGCTGAATGGCCCTGTGGACGGGCTTTGCACTCGTCAGAAAACCTGAGAAATTCCGGGAGTTCGGTGGAGATGAATTCAACCAAGCGCTTCCTACGGTCCGCGACGGCAGCGATAACGGCAATGGTGATGTCGATAAATTTTGCGCCGGCATTCGCTGCCCAGCCTGCCGCGCCGGTTGTCGTGCCGACCTATGCCGACCTCGCCGATCTATCCGATTCGGCGCGAATTGTGGTGCGCGCCGAGGTCCGCAAGATCGCTCCCGTCGAACCGGCGCGCGCGCGCGGCGTCCGACCCGGTTGGGCGCGCTATTACATAGAGGCGCGCACCCAGGCGCTGATCCGTGGCGACACGCCGCTGGGGCAATCGCTGCGCTATCTGGTCGATCTGCCGCCCGACGCGCGCGGCAAGCCCCCCGCCATCAAGAAGAAGGCCGTCCTGCTCTTCGCGACCAGCGCGCAGGGACCGACAGGCGATCTCCAACTCGCCGCGCCCGACGCGCAGATCCTGTGGAGCGCCGAGACCGAGGCCCGGCTGCGCACGGTGCTGGCGGCACTCGTCGCGCCCGACGCCCCGCCCTCGGTGGCCCGCGTGCGCGAAGCGATCCACGTTCCGGGCAACCTCGCCGGCGAAGGCGAGACGCAGTTCTTCCTCGAGACGGCGAAGCATTCGGCCGCCTCGATCACGGTCCAGCACCGGCCCGGCGCGGCGCCGGCCTGGGGCGCATCGTTCTCGGAAGTCGCCGCGCTCGTCGGCAGCCCGCCGCAGCGCGACACCCTGGCCTGGTACCGCCTCGCCTGCTTCCTGCCCAATACGCTGCCGCGGGGCGTCAATCTGTCCGAAGGTCCGGGAAGCCGTGCCCAGGCCGAGGCCGACTATCGCATGGTGCTCGGCGAGCTCGGGACCTGCGCGCGCACGCGATCGTGACGACACGCCGAGCGGTGATACGCCTCTCTTGAAGAGACTGGCCTTTCGGCCGAGGCTCGCTTAGGGCGCGGCCGCGAAAGGGAACATCATGGCCGCACCGCTTAGAATCGCATTGGCAGGGCTGGGTACCGTCGGCGGGGGAGTCATCCGCCTGATCGAGACCAACGCCGCATTGATCACCCGCCGCGCGGGCCGGCCGATCGAGATCGTCGCGGTGAGCGCGCGCGACCGTGGCAAGGATCGCGGCGTCGATCTCTCGCGCTACGCCTGGGAAGACGACATGACCGCGATGGCCGCGCGCGACGACGTCGATGCCGTGGTCGAACTGGTCGGCGGCGCCGACGGTCCGGCGCTGACGCTGGCGCGCAACGCGATCCAGCACGGCAAGTCGCTGGTCACGGCCAACAAGGCGATGATCGCGCACCATGGGCTCGAACTCGCCGAGCTGACCGAGAAGGCCAAGGTCGCGCTCAAGTTCGAAGCGGCGGTCGCCGGCGGCGTGCCGGTGATCAAGGGCCTGCGCGAAGGCGCGGCGGCCAACAACATCGACCGGCTCTACGGCATTCTCAACGGCACCTGCAATTTCATCCTATCGACGATGGAAGACACCGGCCGCGACTTTTCCGACGTCCTCTCGGAAGCGCAGGCCAAGGGCTATGCCGAGGCCGATCCGAGCTTTGACGTCGAAGGCACCGACGCGGCGCACAAGCTGGCGATCCTCTCGGCGATCGCCTTCGGCACGCGCATCGACTTCGCCTCGGTCGAGACCCAGGGCATCACCCGCATCCAGGCCGCGGACATCGCCCAGGCCGATGCACTCGGTTATGTCATCCGCCTGATCGGCATCGCCGAAGTCGACGAGCACAGCGAGAATGGGGAGGGCGGCCAGCGCCGCCTGTTCCAGCGCGTCCACCCGCACCTCGTGCCCTTCGATCACCCCCTGGCCCATGTCGACGGCGCGACCAATGCGGTCGTCGCCGAGGGCAATTTCTCGGGCAGGCTGCTGTTCCAGGGCGCCGGCGCCGGCGACGGCCCGACCGCGAGCGCCGTGGTGGCCGATCTGATCGACATCGCCCGCGGCGATCTCGGCGGCGAGGCCGGAGCGCCCTTCTCGATCCAGGTCTCCGAGATGGAGACGATGGCGCCGGCCCCTTCGGGCCATCGCCTGGGCCGCGCCTATATCCGCTTCACGGTCGCCGATCGCCCCGGCGTGCTCGCCGAGATCACCGCCGCCATGCGCGATGCCGGCGTCTCGATCGAGAGCCTGATCCAGAAGGGTCGGCACGAGGAAGGCGGCAACGTCCTGGTCGCCATGGTCACGCACGAAGGCCCCGAGGCGCGCGTCAGCGAAGCGCTGCGCCTGCTCGAAGGCTCACCCGCGCTGGCCGAACGCCCTCTCGTCATGCAACTCCTGGGCGAATAAGCACGGTTCGACGACGCAGCGGCACCGTCCACCGCCGCGTCTCGACAAGCATCGAAGCCCTGTCTAAGCCGCCCGCAAGTCGCTCCCGCAGCCGCTCATCGAAGAGGACCATCGATCTCATGACAGTCACGCCCGCCAGCCACGTCCTTGACCGTGTCCTCGTGCTCGAGATGGTCCGCGTGACCGAGGCGGCCGCGATCGGCGCGTCGAAGCTGATCGGCCGCGGCGACGAGAAGGCGGCCGACGCCGCCGCTGTCGAGGCGATGCGCGCCGCGCTCAACGAGCTCTACATGGACGGCACCGTCGTCATCGGCGAGGGCGAGCGCGACGAAGCGCCGATGCTGTTCATCGGCGAGAAGGTCGGCGCCGCGCAGGGCAAGGGGCCGAAGATCGACATCGCGCTCGATCCGCTCGAAGGCACGACGATCTGCGCCAAGGCCGGCCCGAACTCGCTGGCCGTGCTGGCCGTGGCCGAGGAAGGCAACCTCCTCAACGCGCCCGACGTCTATATGGACAAGCTCGCAGTCGGCCCCGGCTATCCCGAGGGCATCATCGACCTCGCCAAGTCGCCGACCGAAAACGTCAAGGCCGTGGCCGCCGCCAAGGGCGTCGAACCGCACGAGATCATCGTCTGTGTGCTCGACCGTCCGCGCCACGCCGATCTCATCGCCGAACTGCGCGGTCTCGGCTGCGGCGTCGTGCTGATCGGCGACGGCGATGTCGCCGGCGTGATCGCCGTGACCAACGAAGACACCACGATCGACCTCTACATGGGTTCGGGCGGCGCCCCCGAAGGCGTGCTCGCCGCAGCTGCGCTGCGCTGCGTCGGCGGCCAGTTCAACGGCCGCCTGCTGTTCCGCAACGACGACGAGCGCGGCCGCGCCCGCAAGTGGGGCATCGAGGACCTCAACCGCATCTACAAGCTCGAAGACCTGGCCAAGGGCGACTGCATCTTCGCCGCGACCGGCGTGACCGACGGTTCGCTGCTCCAAGGCGTCAAGCGCCGCAAGGACGGCACGATGACCACCGAGAGCGTCGTCATGCGCGCAAGCTCGGGCACCGTGCGCTGGGTCAAGGGCGAGCACCGCAAGCCGCGTTGATGGGTTGCGCTGACAGGGAAGCGGCACCGCTCTTCCCCCGTCTCGCAATCGCAAAATATTGCAATCCCGCGACGCTCGGCTAGGGCGCACGCAGGTGCTCGAATCGTGCGAGTGGGGAAAGGCAGCGCAATGAAGATCATGGCCGGCAACAGCAATCTGCCGCTCGCTCGGGCGATCGCAGGCTATCTGGAAGTGCCGCTGACCGACGCCAGCGTGCGCCGGTTTGCCGACGAGGAAGTCTTCGTCGAGATTCACGAGAACGTGCGCGGCGAGGACGTCTTCGTCCTGCAGTCGACCAGCTTCCCGGCGAACGACAACCTCATGGAACTGCTGATCTGCATCGACGCGCTGCGCCGCTCGTCGGCCAAGCGGATCACCGCGGTGGTGCCCTATTTCGGCTATGCCCGCCAGGATCGGAAGCCCGGTCCGCGCACGCCGATCTCGGCCAAGCTCGTCGCCAACCTGATCACCCAGGCGGGTGCCGACCGCGTGCTCTCGGTCGATCTCCACGCCGGGCAGATCCAGGGCTTCTTCGACATCCCGACCGACAACCTCTACGCCGCGCCGGTCATGGCCGCCGATATCCAGGCGCGCTACGGCGACCAGGCGCTGATGGTCGTCTCGCCCGACGTCGGCGGCGTGGTCCGCGCCCGCGCGCTGGCCAAGCGCCTCGACAACGCGCCGCTGGCGATCGTCGACAAGCGCCGCGACAAGCCCGGCCAGTCCGAGGTCATGAACATCATCGGCGACGTCAAGGGCCGCGCCTGCATCCTGATCGACGACATCATCGATTCGGGCGGCACGCTGTGCAACGCCGCCCAGGCGCTGATGGACGCGGGCGCCGCCAGCGTCACCGCCTATATCACCCACGGCGTGCTCTCGGGCGGCGCGGTGGCGCGGGTCAACGGTTCGGCGCTCAAGGAACTGGTGATCACCGATTCGATCCTGCCGACCGACGCGGCCAAGGATTCGAGCCGCATCCGCTTCCTCACGATCGCGCCGCTGCTCGGCGAGGCGATCCGCCGCACGGCCGACGAGAGCTCGGTTAGCTCGCTGTTCGACTGATGAATCTCGACGCCGACATCGCCCTCGCCCTGCGCCTCGCCGATGCCGCGGGGGAAGCGATCCGGCCGCATTTCCGCACGGGCGTCGACTCCGAGCGCAAGGGCGACGCCAGCCCGGTGACGATCGCCGATCGCAACGCCGAAGAGGCGATGCGCCGCATCCTCAAGGCCGAGGTCCCGCAGGACACGGTGATTGGTGAGGAATTCGGCTCGACCCCCGGCACCTCGGGCCGCTCCTGGGTGCTCGACCCGATCGACGGCACCTGCTCGTTCCTCGTCGGCCGGCCGATCTTCGGCACCCTGATCGCGCTCGTGGTCGAAGGCTGGCCCGTGCTCGGGATCATCGACCAGCCGATCCTCGGCGAACGCTGGATCGGCGCGACCGGACGGCCGACCACGTTCAACGGCCAGCCGGTGCGCACGCGCCTTTGCCGCGAATTGTCCGACGCGACCCTGGCGACGACCGGACCGCAATACTTCGACGACCACGAAGGCCAGCACTTCATGAGCCTCGCCGCCAAGACCGACCACAAGCGCATGGTCATGGGCGGCGACTGCTACAACTACGGCCTGCTCGCCTCAGGCCACCTCGACCTGGTCTGCGAGGCCGGGCTCAAACTCCACGACTGGGCCGCGCTCGTCCCCGTGGTCGAAGGCGCCGGCGGCACGATGTGCGACTGGAACGGCGATCCGCTCCACGCCGGATCGACCGGTCACGTGATCGCGCTGGGCGATCCGGCGCGGCTCGAGGACGTGGTCGAGGCCATGGCCTGCCACCACTGATTCCGCGTCCCGCCTGCGCGGGGACTCGGCTCAGCCCGCCAGCCGATCCCAATCGGCCATCTGCAGCGGGCCGCCGAGCGCGGCCATGATCTGACCCATGACCTCCTTGGGCAGTTGCGACCCGGCGGCCTTGCGGGATTCCTCGCCGTCCCAGAACTCGAGGAACAGGAACTTCTGCGGTTCCTTGCGATCCTGCAGCACCATGGCGCCCTGCGATCCGGCAATCGCCTTGGCCGCTTCGCCCAGCGCCTCGAGCGCCGCACCGAGCGCGCTTTCGCTGCCCGGCCGCGCGATCAACTGATAGCTGTGAACCAGCGCCATGATGTTTTCTCTCCCGCACAAGTTGACGAAGTTGACAAAGTTGACACGCTCCTGAGCCCGACATGTATCGGGCTCGCGGTCGTGCCGCGTCGGCGGTTATGCCGGTTCGCCAAGCCTTAGGAAAGCGATGCGATCGTCCGGGGCCTTACGGCGCCGTGTCGTAGTTGATCGCGGCGATCGCGAGGATCTCGGCGCGGTCCTCGCGCACGATGTGGCCGGCCGCGATCGCCGCATCGAGCGCGGTGGTGAAGCGGCGCAGATAGTCTTCCCGGCCGTGCGGATAGAGCTTTTCGAGTTCGGCTTTGGTCATCGGCTCGCCGCTTCCGCCCAGCATGCCGATGAACGAGTTGGGATCACCCTTGCCCGAAAGCCGAATCGTCGGCGCATCGACCCAGGGCGTGCGCACGCCGCCCTTGGCGAGCCCGTTCGCGTCGAGCGCAAGGCTCGCGGTCTCGCCCGGCTTGCCGCCGGTTGCGAGCGTCAGCAGCGGCGTCGAAGCCGGCGCCCGGCCCGTGCGGACCCAATCGTTGAGCGCAGCGAGCGCGCCCTGGACCACGTAATGATGCGCCATGCCGGGGTTGAGCGGCTTGGCCAGCTTGCCCATCGGTGAGTTCAGCGAAGGCACGAAGATCCTGGCCAGCTCCTCGGGACGTTTGAGCCCCGAATCGGTGAAGGCGCCCATGAACAGGTAGTTGTCGGCATGGGCCGTGCCCGCGACTTCCCAGACGCGCAGGCGGCGATCGTCGAGACGGCGCGAGGCGTGATAGCCCGGCAGGCGGGCGCCGAGCAGGTCGGTCTCGGTGATCACCGTCAGGACGGGCACGCGCAGGTCGGGGCGGAAGCGGACGTGATCGGGCACGAGCCCCTGGCCGGCGGTCATGCGCGTGCCGTCGATCGCCGCGCCGCTGCCGAAGCGCGAATGGATCAGGAAGCCGTCGTAGACCCGGGCGAGCCGGTCGACGGCGTTGACGTAGGTCGTGAGGAAGGCCGCCGACTGCGATTCGCCGATGCCGATCACCTTGCGCGGCACCAAGGGCCCGAGCAGGCCCCCCGCGCGCGGGGTCTTCAGCAGCGCGCCGGCCTGGGAGAAGATATCGTAGGACCAGGCGTCGCCCGGATGGGCCAGCGTGCCGTAGCGCTTGGGATCGGCCTTCTTGAGCGCCGTGCCCTGCCCCATCACAGAATCGCCGCCCTCGACCCCGACCTTCTGCGCCGAGACGCCGACATAGGCATAGCCTTTGCGCAGCATCTCGCGATGCGCGACCATCCAGTCGGCCGGGGTGTCCTGCCCGGCCGTGACGTTGAACCATTCGACCAGCGCCGTGCCGTTGAACTTCAACGGATCGCTGGGTCGGATCACGACCACGCGTGTGACATAGGGCGCCGCAGTGTCGGGCTGGGCGGTCCACACGCCACTGGCTTCGGGCTGGCCCGAGAGGCGGTAGGAGGTCGCATTGCCGGCAATGAAGTATTCGTCGACCTGATAGCCGAGCGTCGCGAGATCGTAGGCGCCGATCATGAGGTTCGGCTTGCCGGGCACGGCGGTCACCTGCGGACGCGGCGCCTCGGGCGCGGCCGAGACGGGGGCGGTCATGAGCGCCATTCCGGCAGCGGCGGCATAAATAGCATGGCGAATCCTGCGCGTGATCGAAACCGGCATCCTGTCTCTCCCCTCGACGCCCCGTGGCGCTTTCGAAGAATTGGTAACCCTATTACCAGTTGTCCGCAACGGGCGATTCGCTAAAGCTGGCCCAATGACCGGCAAAGCGCCCCTGATCGATCCGCTCGAGCACCTGCTCGGCTACCAGTTGCGCCGCGCTTCGCTGGCGACGCTTTCGGCGCTGAGCGAGGCCTACGAAGCACTCGACCTGCGGCTGACCGACGCCATCGTCCTGCGCTTCGTCGGCGCCAATCCCGGCTGCAATCAGGGCGAAATCAGCAAGGCGCTGGGCGTGCGGCGCACGAACATGGTGCCCGTGGTCAGCGGTCTCGTCGAGCGCGCGCTGGTCGCGCGCGCGGCGGCCGACGGGCGGACCCATGCGCTGACACTGACACAAGCCGGCGCAGCGCTGCACGCGCAGATCGACGAACTCGCCCATGCCAACGAGGAACGCTTCTTCGGTGGCTTCGACGAGGAAACCCGCAAGGTTCTGCTGCGCGCGCTCGACACGATAAGGGCGCGCGCCGAGAGCTGATCTGTCGATCCTGCTTGCCTTGGCCCGCATCTATCACTATGGGCGCCCGCTTCACGACACGGTTTCAAGCCACCGGCCTGGCTCAAAGGGCTGCCAGGGCTGGTTGGACGTGTCCCTGAAAAAGGAGACAAAAATGCCCAAGCTCAAGACCAAGAGCGGCGTGAAAAAGCGCTTCAAGCTCACTGCCACTGGCAAGATCAAGCACGGCGCCGTCGGCAAGCGCCACCGCCTGATGAGCCACAATGCCAAGTACATCCGCCAGCATCGCCGCACCGACACGATTTCCGACGCCGACGCGAAGGTAATCAAGAAGTGGGCGCCCTACGGGCTCGGCTGAAGCTAGGAAGGATTGATAAATGGCACGTGTCAAAAGGGGTGTTACCACCCGCGCCAAGCACAAGAACATTCTCGAGCAGGCCAAGGGTTACCGCGGCCGCCGCAAGAATACGATCCGCGTTGCGCGTCAGGCCGTCGAAAAGGCCGGTCAGTACGCTTACCGCGACCGCAAGGTTAAGAAGCGGACCTTCCGCGCCCTGTGGATCCAGCGCATCAACGCCGCGGTTCGCGCCGAAGGCCTGACCTACTCGCAGTTCATCCACGGCACCAAGCTTGCCGGCATCGAGCTCGACCGCAAGACTCTCGCCGACCTGGCGATGAACGAAGGCGGTGTGTTCTCGGCGGTGATCGCGCAGGCCAAGGCCGCGCTCGCCTAAGCTCTCGTTTTTCGAGAAAACCAAAAAGGCGCAGACTCTTAGGAGTCTGCGCCTTTTTGTTGCGCCGCAATAAGGTTTGCGGTTAGGCCCCGGCGAAGGGGAGCTTCGGCTTCGACGTTCAGGGGTGGGCGGTGCAAGAATCCTGCGACGTACGCGTGCGGTTTCTGTCGCCACCCGAAGAGCTCCGCCGCTATTTCACCTCGTTCTATCATGCCGAGATCGTCCCGCCCGAAGGCGGCCTGACGACTGACCTGCTCCATCCCGAATGGGCGAACCTGCGATTCTTTTCGTTCGCGGGAGATCCTCCCGTGGCCGAGGGCCGCGACGGCACACGCGTGACCGGCACGCGCTTTTCGGCAACCGGCCCTTCGAGCCAGGCCGTTCGCTTCATCACCGGCCCGATCAAGATCTGGGGCATCGGCCTGCTGCCGCTGGGCTGGGCGAAATTCGTCCGCGGCGATGCCGCCGATCTCGCCAACGCCGTCGCCGACGGCAATCTGCATCCCGCCTTCACCGACTTCCGCCCGCTGACCGAAACGCTGTTCGCCCCCGACGCCAGCGTCGAGAGCGATGCTGAACGCATCGCCGAACTGTTCCTTGCGCGCATGGGCGACTCCCTGCCCGACGAGGACCGCATCGTCGCGATTCACGAGGCCCTGGTCGATCCCGAGATCGACAGCGTCTCCGCGCTGGTCGAGCGCACGGGCGGCACCCCGCGGACGGTCGAGCGCATCTGCCGCCGCGCCTTCGGCTTCGCGCCCAAGCTGCTGCTGCGCCGCCAGCGCTTCATGCGCAGCCTCGCCCAGTTCATGCTCGATCCCTCGATGCGCTGGTCGGGCGCGATGGACGGCCACTATTACGACCAGGCGCAGTTCGTGCGCGATTTCCGCCAGTTCATGGGCATGACCCCGCGCGCCTATGCCGCGCTCGACAAGCCCGTGCTCTCGGCGGTGATGCGCGAGCGCGCGCGGATCGCCGGCGCCGCGGCGCAGACGCTCGACGGCCCCGAGGGCGGCGCCGTCGCGGGCTGATTGCGATTCGCCCTATTGGCCCCTAAGGAGCCCGCCTGAACGTCAAACATTGGGTGATTTTTCCTTGGACCATGCGGCAACCGAGCAAGCGGCGCTCTCGCGGATAGCGGCGGCGCAGGATCTTGATTGGCTTGAAGGGCTGCGCGTCGAGTTTCTCGGCAAGCAGGGCTCGATCTCGGGCCTGCTCAAGACGCTGGGCGGCATGAGCCCCGAGGAACGCCAGAGCGAAGGCCCCAAGATCCACGCGCTGCGCGAAGCCGTGACCAATGCCCTGGGCGACCGCAAGGCCGCGCTGGAAGGCGCCGCGCTCGACGCGCGCCTGGCCTCCGAGACGATCGATCTGTCGCTGCCGGCTCCCGAAGCTGCGCGCGGTTCGGTCCATCCGGTCAGCCAGGTCATGGACGAGATGGCCGAGATCTTCGCCGACATGGGCTTCGCCGTCGCCACCGGCCCGGAGATCGAGGACGACTGGCACAACTTCACCGCGCTCAACATGCCCGAGAGCCACCCGGCGCGCGCGATGCACGACACCTTCTACTTCCCGGACAAGAACGCGGAAGGTCGCGAGATGCTGCTGCGCACGCACACCTCGCCCGTGCAGATCCGCACGATGCTGGCGGTTGCCAAGGCCAGTCCGGGTGGCGCGCCAGTGCGCGTGATCGCGCCGGGCCGCGTCTACCGCTCGGACAGCGACGCGACGCACACGCCGATGTTCCACCAGATCGAAGGCCTGGTGATCGACAAGGGCATCCACCTCGGCCATCTCAAGTGGACCCTGGAGACCTTCCTCAAGGCCTATTTCGAGCGCGAGGACATCGTCCTGCGCCTGCGCCCGAGCTATTTCCCCTTCACCGAGCCTTCGGTCGAGGTCGACGTGGGCTTCACCCTGGTCAACGGCAAGCGCGTTCTGGGCGGCCAGGACGGCTGGATGGAGCTGCTCGGCAGCGGCATGGTCAACCGCAAGGTGATCGCCGCGGGCGGGTTCGATCCCGATCAGTGGCAGGGCTTCGCCTTCGGTGTCGGCGTCGATCGCCTGGCCATGCTCAAGTACGGCATGGACGACCTGCGCGCCTTCTTCGACGGCGATGTCCGCTGGCTGTCGCACTATGGTTTCGCCCCGCTCGACGTCCCGACCCTGTCGGGCGGCGTCGGCACCGCGGCCTAAGGATACTACGATGAAATTCTCGCTCTCCTGGCTCAAGGATCACCTCGATACGACCGCCTCGGTCGACGAGATCGCTGCCAAGCTCAATGCCATCGGCCTCGAGGTCGAAGGCGTCGAGAACCCGGCCGACAAGCTCAAGGGCTTCCGCGTCGCCAGGGTGCTCACGGCAGAACGCCATCCGAACGCCGACAAGCTGCAGGTGCTGACCGTCGACGCCGGAGACGGCCAGCCGCTCCAGGTCGTCTGCGGCGCCCCCAATGCGCGGGCGGGCCTCGTCGGCGTGCTCGGCCTGCCGGGCGCGGTGGTGCCGGCCAACGGCATGGTGCTCAAGGTCGCGGCGGTGCGCTCGGTCGAATCGAACGGCATGATGTGCTCCACGCGCGAGCTCGAACTCGGCGAGGACCACGACGGCATCATCGAGCTGCCCGAAGACGCGCCGATCGGCCAGGCCTTTGCCGACTACCACGGCGCCGACCCGGTGTTCGACGTGGCGATCACCCCGAACCGTCCCGACTGCATGGGCGTCTACGGCATCGCGCGCGATCTCGCCGCCGCCGGGCTCGGAACGCTCAAGCCGATCGTCGCCCCGCAGATCGCCGGCACTTTCGCCTCGCCGGTCGATATCCGCACCGAAGACGCCGAGGGCTGCCCCGCCTTCTACGGCCGCACGATCCTCGGCGTGACCAACGGCGCTTCGCCCGACTGGCTCCAGGCGCGGCTCAAGAGCGCGGGCCAGCGCCCGATCTCCGCGCTGGTCGACATAACGAATTACGTGATGCTGACCTATGGACGCCCGGCCCATGCCTATGACCGCGCCAAGCTGACCGGCGCCGTCGTCGCGCGCCGCGCGAAGGATGGCGAGGGCGTCACCGCGCTCAACGGCAAGCACTACCTGCTCGACCACTCGATGACCGTGATCGCCGACGAGGCCGGCGTCCACGACATCGCCGGCATCATGGGCGGCGAACATTCGGGCTGCTCGGACGAGACCAGGGACGTGCTGCTCGAGATCGCCTATTTCGATCCCGTGCGCATCGCCCAGACCGGCCGCACGCTCAACCTGACCTCGGACGCGCGCGGGCGTTTCGAGCGCGGCATCGATCCGCAGTTCCTCGACACCGGGCTCGACCTGCTGACCGGGCTGGTGCTCGAGATCTGCGGCGGCCAGGCTTCCGAGGTGATCCGCGCGGGCACGCCGCCCTCGGGCACAAGGCAAGTGCACTACGAGCCGACCCTCGCCGAGACGCTCGGCGGCGTGGCGATTCCTTCGGCGCAACAGCGCACGATCCTCGAAAGCCTCGGCTTCTCGGTGGTCGCGGTCGACAGCCAGGACGGCGAGCAGTGGAGCGTCACGGCGCCCGGCTGGCGCCCCGACGTCGACGGCGCGCCCGACATCGTCGAGGAAGTCATCCGCATCCACGGGCTCGACAAGGTCGAGAGCGTCGCCCTGCCGCGCGCAGATGGCGTCGCCCGGCCGACCGCGACGCCCGCGCAGAAGCTCGAACGCCGCCTGCGCCGCGCCGCCGCGGCGCGCGGCAACCACGAGGCGGTGACTTGGTCGTTCCTGCCCGAGGCCGACGCTGCCGTGTTCGCGGATAGTGCGGTCTGGACCCTGGCCAACCCGATCAGCGAGGACATGAAGGCCATGCGCCCCTCGCTGCTGCCCGGCCTGCTCGCCGCGGTGCGCCGCAACCTCGACCGCGGCGCCGCCGGCCTGCGCCTGTTCGAGATCGGCCGCCGCTATCTGCGCGCCGAGAACGGCGCGAGCGACGAGCGCCTTTCGCTCGCGGTCGTCCTCGCCGGTGAGAAGACCGCGCGCGGCTGGGCCACCGGCAAGCCCGCGACTTTCGACGCCTACGACGCCAAGGCCGAAGCCCTGGCCCTGCTCGCCGAAGCCGGCGCGCCGGTCGACAACCTGCAGGTCATGGGCGAGGCGGGTGGCCAGTTCCATCCGGGCCAGTCGGCGACCTTGCGGCTCGGACCCAAGACCGTGCTCGCACGCTTCGGCATGCTCCACCCGGCGGTGCTCAAGCAGTTCGACATCGACGCGCCCGTCGCGGTCGCCGAGCTGTTCCTCGACGCGATCCCGGGCAAGAAGGGCGCCGCGAGCTTCGCACGCGTCCACTATGCCCCGCCCGCGCTGCAGGCGGTGACGCGCGACTTCGCCTTCCTCGTGCCCGCCGACCTGCCCGCGGGCGATCTCGTCCGCATGGTCAAGGGCGCCGACAAGGCGAACATCGTCGCCGCGCGCCTGTTCGACGACTTCCGCGGCCAGGGCGTGCCCGAAGGCAGCAAGTCGCTGGCGATCGAGGTCACGCTCCAGCCGGGCGAGAAGAGCTACGCCGAAGCGGACCTCAAGGCGATCGCCGACAAGGTGACGGCGGCGGCGGCGAAGCTGGGCGCAGTGCTGCGCGGATAGGACGGACCGCTCGCCACATACCATCGTCACTCTGAACTTGTTTCAGGGTCCATCTCTCGGTTGGCACGAACAGTGCTGTGAGGCACCATGGACCCTGAAACAAGTTCAGGGTGACGGCTTTATGGTGAGGCGAGGCTTATGACCGACCTGATCTCGATCACCTCGGGCGATCTCACCGCCCGCATCAACCCGCTCGGCGCCGAGCTCTGGTCGCTGACCGATGCCCAAGGCCGCGAGTACATGACCGATGCCGATCCGGCCTACTGGACCGGCCGCGCGCCGCTGCTGTTCCCGATCGTCGGCGCGCTCAACGGCGGACACTATCGGCTCTGCGGTTCGGCGCACGAACTCGCCAAGCACGGTTTCGCACGCCAGAGCCGGTTCGAGCTCGTGGCCAGCGATTCCGACAGCGCCACCTTCCGCCTGACGGCAAGCGAAGCGACGCACCTTGCCTATCCGTTTCCCTTCACGCTCGACATGGCCTTCCGGCTCGACGGTGCCACGCTGCATATGACCGCCACGGCCACCAACAAAGGCATGACCGACATGCCTTTCAGCTTCGGCTTCCACCCGGCCTTCGCCTGGCCGCTGCCCGGCGGCGCGGCCAAGGCGGACCATCGCGTGACCTTCGCCGAGCCCGAGCCCCAACCGATCCGCCGGATCGATCCGCCGAGCGGCCTGCTCCTGCCCGAGCCGCAACCGACACCCGTCGTCGGGCGGGAATTGGTCCCCGACGCGGCGCTGTTCGAGGCCGATGCGCTGATCTGGGACCATCTTGCGAGCCGTTCGCTGACCTTCGGCGCCGAGCAGGGCGCCCGCCTCGACATCCATTTCCCCGACACGCCGATGCTCGGCATCTGGCAGAAGCCCGGCGCGAACTACCTCTGCATCGAGCCGTGGCAGGGGATCGCCGATCCGCAGGGCTTCGCCGACGACCTGCGCAACAAGCCCGGCGTCGTCAGCCTCGCCCCCGGCGCCGAACGCAGCTTGCGCATGGACGTAACCGTTCGCACCGGCTAACCGCGCGCGATGTCCAATCGCCGTACCTTCGCCATCATCTCGCACCCCGACGCCGGCAAGACCACGCTGACCGAGAAGCTGCTGCTCCAGGGCGGCGCGATCCATCTCGCCGGCCAGGTCAAGGCGCGCGGCCAGGCGCGGCGCGCGCGGTCGGACTGGATGAAGATCGAGCAGCAGCGCGGCATCTCGGTGACCAGCTCGGTGATGACCTTCGAGAAGGACGGCATCACCTTCAACCTGCTCGACACACCGGGCCACGAGGACTTCTCCGAAGACACCTACCGCACGCTGACCGCGGTCGATTCGGCGATCATGGTGATCGACGCCGCGAAGGGCATCGAGCCGCAGACGCGCAAGCTGTTCGAGGTCTGCCGCCTGCGTTCGGTGCCGATCATCACTTTCGTCAACAAGGTCGACCGCGAAGGCCGCCCGGTGTTCGAGACGCTCGACGAGGTCGCCGACGCGCTCGCGCTCGACGTCGTGCCGATGTCCTGGCCGGTGGGCATGGGCGGCCAGTTCCAGGGCGTGCTCGACCTGGCGACCAACAAGGTCAGCCGTCCCGAAGGCGACAGCCGCGAATTCCTCGGCAAGGTCGACGAGGCACCCGAACTGCCCGCGGACATCGCCGAGGAGATCGAACTGGCGCAGGTCGGCTATCCCGAATTCGACATCGAGGCCTATCGCCACGGCGACCTGACCCCGGTCTATTTCGGCTCGGCGCTCAAGAACTTCGGCGTAGCCGAGCTGATCGACGCGATCGCGCGTTTTGCACCGCCGCCCCGGCCCCAGCCCAGCGAGCAGGGCACGATCATGCCCGAGAACAAGGAAGTCACCGGCTTCATCTTCAAGGTCCAGGCCAACATGGACCCGATGCACCGCGACCGCATCGCCTTCATGCGGCTGGTCTCGGGCACCTTCAAGCGCGGCATGAAGCTGACCCCCTCGGGCCTCGGCAAGCCGATCGCGGTGCATTCGCCGATCCTGTTCTTCGCACAGGACCGCGAGATCGCCGATTCGGCCGAGCCCGGCGACATCATCGGCATCCCCAACCACGGCACCCTGCGCGTGGGCGACACCCTGAGCGAGGCCAACAAGGTGCGCTTCACCGGCCTGCCCAACTTCGCGCCCGAAATCCTGCGCCGCGTCGCGCTCAAGGATCCGACCAAGACCAAGCAGCTGCGCAAGGCGCTCGACGACCTGTCCGAAGAGGGCGTGATCCAGGTGTTCTATCCCGAGATCGGCGCGCAGTGGATCGTCGGCGTGGTCGGCCAGCTCCAGCTCGAAGTGCTGATCAGCCGGCTCGAGGCCGAATACAAGGTCGAAGCCATGCTCGAACCCGCGCCGTTCGATACGGCGCGCTGGCTCAAGGGATCGGATGCCGCGCTCAAGGGCTTCGTCGACTTCAACAAGTCGAACCTGGCCAAGGACCGCGACGGCGACCCGGTGTTCCTCGCGCGCTCGGCCTGGGATGTGAACTACCAGCAGGAGCGCAATCCCGAGCTGACCTTCAGCGCCACCAAGGAACGCTGAGGCAGCGGGATTGCCGCGATTGCGCGATCGGCCTAGCCTGGATCCATGGCGCAATTCACCGATCACCTGACCGAGGATCACGTCGCGATGATCTCGCGGCAGAGCCTGTTCTTCGTCGCCACCGCGGCCGATGAAGGGCGGATCAATCTCAGCCCCAAGGGCTACGATGCCTTCCGCGTGCTTTCGCCGACGCGCGTCGCCTGGCTCGATCTCGGCGGCTCGGGCAACGAGACCCATGCGCACCTGGTCGCCGACGGGCGCATCACGATCATGATGTGCAATTTCGGCCAGCCGCCGCTGATCCTGCGGATCTATGGCCGCGGCCGCCCGGTGCTGCCCGCCGAGGCCGACTGGCAGGCACTGGCCGCGCATTTCGAACTGCTGCCCGGCACCCGTCAGATCTTCGAAGTGGCTGTCGAAAGCGTGCAGAGCAGTTGCGGCTGGGGCGTCCCCGTGATGCAGCTCGATCAGGAGCGGCAGACCTTGGTCAAGTACCACGCCCAGGCCGATCCCGAAGCCTGGGAAGCCAAATACCGGGACCGCACCCACAGCATCGACGGCCTGCCCGTGACGCCGACCGATCGCTACATCTCCGGGAACAAAACCGCCGCCACCGACGCTTGACCGCGGTGATGGAGCTCACTTTCGCCAGCTACAACATCCACAAGGCCGTGGGGCTCGACCGGCGCCGCGATCCCGATCGCATCCTCGCGATCCTCAACGAGATCGGCGCCGACGTCGTCGCGCTGCAGGAGGCCGATCGCCGGTTCGGCCGGCGCGAGACCGTGCTGCCGCTGGCCGCGATCGAGGGACACACGCCCTATCGCGCGATTCCCTTGCAGATGAAGCCCGATTCGATCGGTTGGCACGGCAACGCCCTGCTCGTGCGCCGCGAGATCGAGGTTGAAGAGGCCGCGATCGTTCCGCTGCCGACGCTCGAGCCGCGCGGGGCGATCCGCGCCGACCTGAAGATCGAAGGCCGCCGCCTGCGTGTGGTCGGCATGCACCTCGACCTCTCGGGCCTGCGGCGGCGCCAGCAGGTGCGCTCGATCCTGGCCCACGTCGCCGCGTGCAACGGCGCGAGCCCAACCGTGCTGATGGGCGACTTCAACGAGTGGGCACGCCACGGCGGCTGCTTCCACGAATTCCTGCACGACTGGCACCTGCTCGCCCCCGGCCGCAGCTTCCCTTCGCGCCGCCCCGTGGCGCAGCTCGACCGCATCGTCGTGTCGAACGATTGGCAGCTCGTGGGAACCGGTGTGCATCATTCGGCGTTGGCGGCGAGAGGGTCCGACCATCTGCCGGTCTGGGCGCGGCTTACTCTGCCTAAAAATTAGGCATCTGCTCATGATTCGGGCGCCGTTTCTCGACGCTGGCGGCCGCCTATCGCGTCAGCGACCCTGATTTATTGACGATTCCTTAAATTGGCACGCCCCTTGCGATGTCCTGCCCGCCGGCGATCGGTCCGGTGGCTAGCAGGGGATAGGCATGAAATTCATCATCGCCATCATCAAGCCGTTCAAGCTCGACGAGGTGCGCGAAGCTCTCGGCGCCATCGGGGTCGCGGGGATGACCGTCTCCGAGGTCAAGGGCTTTGGACGGCAGAAGGGGCAGACCGAAATCTATCGGGGGGCCGAATATTCGACCAACATGCTCCCGAAGGTTAAGATCGAGGTCGCCGCGCCGGACAGCCTGGCTGACCAGATCGTCGAGACCATCCAGCAGACCGCCAGCACCGAAGCGATCGGCGACGGCAAGATCTTCGTTCTCGACCTCGCGTCCGCCGTGCGCATCCGCACCGGCGAGTCCGGGGACACCGCGCTTTGATGCGCGCATCCGACACATCTTCCCACAGGGGGGTAACACCATGATCCGCAAGATGATTTGCGGCGCAGGGGCGCTGGGTACGTCGCTCTTCGCCGCCACAGCCGCCTGGGCTCAGGATGCCGCGGCCACCGCTGCGGCCGCTGTCGCCACGGCTGCGCCGACGCCCGAAGCCACCGAAGCCGCCACGACCCTGATCAAGGCGCCGACCGCCGAGCAGATGGTCGGCATGGTCAACAAGGGCGACACCGCCTGGATGCTCGTCTGCGCCGCGCTGGTGCTGATGATGAGCGTTCCCGCGCTCGCGCTCTTCTACGGCGGCCTCGTCCGCACCAAGAACATGCTCAGCGTGCTGATGCAGGTTCTGACGATCGTTTCCGTCGCCGCGCTCGTCTGGGTCTGCTGGGGCTATTCGATGGCCTTCACCAGCGGCAGCGAATTCGTCGGCGGCTTCTCGAAGGCGTTCCTCGTGGGGGTCGACGCGACCACCTACGCCGCGACCTTCTCGAACAACGTCTATCTGCCCGAGCTGGTCTTCGTGGTCTTCCAGATGACCTTCGCCTGCATCACGCCGGCGCTGATCGTCGGCGCTTTCGCCGAACGCGTGAAGTTCACGCCGCTGATCATCTTCGTCGTGCTCTGGCTGACCTGCATCTACTTCCCGATGGCGCACATGGTCTGGTACTGGGCCGGTCCGGACTTCCTCGTCGATGCTCCGACCGACTACGGCATGCTTTGGGGCTGGGGCGCGCTCGACTTCGCCGGTGGCACCGTCGTGCACATCAACGCCGGTATCGCGGGCCTCGTCGGCTGCATCATGATCGGCAAGCGCACGGGCTACGGCAAGGAAGCCACCCCGCCGCACTCGCTGACCATGACCATGATCGGCGCCTCGCTGCTGTGGATCGGCTGGTTCGGCTTCAACGCGGGCTCTAACCTCGAAGCCAACGCCGTTACTGCGGTCGCCTTCATCAACACCTTCGTCGCCACGGCTGCCGCTGCGGTCAGCTGGTCGATCGTCGAGAAGCTCCACCACGGCAAGCCTTCGCTGCTGGGTGCCGCCACGGGTGCCGTCGCCGGCCTCGTCGCGATCACCCCGGCCGCCGGCTTCGGCGCTCCGGGCACCTCGATCGTCCTCGGCCTGATCGTCTCGCCGATCTGCTACCTCTTCGTCAGCACGATCAAGAACAAGCTCAAGTACGACGACACGCTCGACGTCTTCGGCGTCCACTGCATCGGCGGCATCGTCGGCGCCATCGGCACCGGCATCATGGCCGCTCCGTCGCTCGGCGGTCAGGGCGTGTTCGACTACACCGTGTTCCCGGCCGGCTTCGACGCCGACAGCTATGACATGGGCAAGCAGGTCTTCGTCCAGATCAAGGCCGTGCTCTTCACGCTGGTCTTCTCGGGCGTCGGTTCGGCGATCCTGTTCTTCATCGTCGACAAGATCTTCGGTCTGCGTCCCGCGGAAGAAGCCGAGCGCGAAGGCCTCGACCTCTCCGAGCACGGCGAGCGCGCCTACAACTACTGAGACTTACCGAGCTTGGCGGGGGACGGGACCTTTCCTCCTCTCCTCCCACCCGGACCCCGCCATCCGATGTTCCTCCTGCGAACAGCAAACTAAAGGGCCGGAGCCAGCCGCTCCGGCCCCTTTTTTGTGCCGCGTCGAGGTGAGGAAGGCGAAGCCGCTCAGGACTTGCCGGCGGCCAGCATATCGACGAGTGCGCGCACCGGCGTGATATCGTAGCCAGCCGCCGCGGCATGCGCCGCGATGGTATCGGGATCGCCGCCCTGGCTGGCCTCTGCCAGCGCCCAGAGCAAGGTCGAGCGCGTACCCGAGCGGCAATAGGCCAGCACCGAGCCGCCCGCCGCCGACAGCGCCTGCGACATCGCCTCGACCTGCGCCTGGCTGAAGCCCGCGTGGGTCACGGGAATCTCGACATAGGCGAGACCAGCAGCCTGCGCCGCGGCGGCGATCTCGGCGCCGGGCGTCTGATCGTCGCTCTCGCCCTCGGGCCGGTTGTTGATGATCAGGGTGACGCCCTGGGCCGCAGCCGCTGCGACATCGGCCACCTCGATCTGCGGGCTGGCCAGCACACTGTCGGAAAGCTTGCGAAACATCGATCAATCTCCATCACGGCCGGATAATTCGGGGGAAAGCGTCTCTCTGCCAAGCGCCGCAGCGACTAGCAAGCCGATGCGAAAGGCCGCGTTGGCGACAAAAATCGAGCCTATTCATGCAAGAGACATGATTCCGTTCGCCATTCTACATTTTCTCGTATATGTCCAATGCTGCAGAGGAAAGCGTTGTGCGCGCAGCATGGACGCTTGCCCTGTCGCCTGGCGCGATTCGTCCGCGTTGCCAGGCTCGTTGGATGGGGCGAATTGAAGGTATACCTGGGTTTATGGGTTTCGACAGAGGTCGTCGCGGTAGGGGACGCGACAAGCGGGACGGTTTCGGTGAAGACGGCGGCGGCTTCGATCCGTTTGCCGGCGGTGGCGGCGGCGGCGGTGGTGGCGGCATGCCCGCCCAGGTCGTCGGCCAGGGCAAGGGTGTCGTCAAGTTCTTCAACTCGGGCAAGGGCTTCGGCTTCATCCAGCGCGATGAAGGCGGCGAAGACGTGTTCGTGCACATCAGCGCGGTCGAACGTGCCGGCCTCGAAGGCCTGGCCGAAGGCCAGCAGCTCGAGTTCACGCTGGTCGATCGCGGCGGCAAGATCTCGGCGAGCGACCTCGTGGTCGTCGGCGACGTCATCCCCGTGGAGAAGCGCGCGGAAGCTCCGCAGCGCTCGCTGACCGGTGAGAAGGCGACGGGCACGGTCAAGTTCTTCAACACCATGAAGGGCTTCGGCTTCATCACGCGTGATGACGGCCAGCCGGACGCTTTCGTCCACATCAGCGCGGTCGAGCGTTCGGGCATGTCCGCCCTGAACGAGGGCGACCGTCTCGAATTCGATATCGAGGTGGATCGACGAGGCAAGTACTCGGCGGTCAACCTGGTGCCGCGTCAGGGCTGACACCGCCGAAAAGGTTGTGGCGCACCCGCTTCCGGGCATTTGACCGGAAGCACGCGACAGAATAAACGCGCGCAAATGGCGGCCCCTAGGGTTTTCGAACCTCGGGGGGCCGCCATTTGTCGTTTGCGTTTCCTCTCGAATTCGAAATGCCGAAGGAATGTGAAATGTCGATCACCCCGCTCATGCCCGTCTACCCTCGGACCGCCTTTCGGCCCGTCCGTGGTGAGCACTGCCATCTGATCGGCGAGGACGGTCGGCGATACCTCGATTTCGCCGCGGGCATCGCGGTGAACGCGCTCGGCCATTCGCATGCGGGACTGATCGGCGCGATCCAGCATCAGGCCGCGACGCTGATGCACGTGTCCAACCTCTACGGCAGTCCGCAGGGCGAGGTGCTGGCACAGCGGCTGGTCGATCTGACCTTCGCCGACACCGTGTTCTTCGCCAATTCCGGCGCCGAGGCGGTCGAATGCGCGATCAAGACCGCGCGCGCCTATCACCAGCATGTCGGCAACAACCACAAGTTCGAACTGATCACGTTCAATCAGGCCTTCCACGGCCGGACCCTCGCGACGATCAGCGCTTCGAGCCAGGAGAAGATGCACAAAGGCTTCGAGCCGCTGCTCCCAGGGTTCAAATACGTCGAGTTCAACGATCTCGACGCGGTCAAGGCCGCGATCGGCCCGAACACGGCCGGCTTCCTGATCGAACCCATCCAGGGCGAGGGCGGCATCCGCGCCGCTTCGGACGATTTCATGAAAGGCCTGCGCGCGCTCGCCGACGAGCACGACCTGATCCTGGCGCTCGACGAGGTCCAATGCGGCTATGGCCGCAGCGGCACCTTCTTCGCTTATGAACAGTATGGGATCACGCCCGATGTCGTTGCCTCCGCGAAAGGTATCGGCGGGGGCTTTCCGCTCGGAGCCTGTCTGGCCACGGAGAAGGCGGCACGCGGCATGGTGGCGGGCAGCCATGGCTCGACCTATGGCGGCAACCCGCTGGCAATGGCTGCGGGCGTCGCCGTTCTCGACGCCTTCGCCGCCGAGGACGTGCTCGCCAACGTGCGCGACAAGAGCGCGAAGATCGTCGGTCGGCTCGAACAGTTCATCGGCAACTATCCCGAGCTGTTCGAGGAAGTGCGCGGCCGTGGCCTGTTGCTCGGCGTCAAGCTCAAGGTCGAGCCGCGCGGCTTCGTCGCACACCTGCGCGACAATCACGGCGTGCTGACCGTATCGGGCGGTGACAACACGCTGCGCATCGTTCCGCCGCTCGTCATCGACGACAGCCACATCGACGAATTCATGGACAAGCTCTCGGCGGGTGCCGCGAGCTTCCCGCTGGAGCCCGCAGGACAATGACCCGGCACTTCATCGATCTTACCGACGCAGGCGGCGATGCCCTTGCGGCGATGCTCAACGACGCGCTCGACCGGAAGGCCGCGCGCGATTCCTGGCCCAAGGGCAAACCGGACGCGGATGCACCGCTCGACGGCCGTGTCCTGGCGATGATCTTCGAGAAGAACTCGACGCGCACGCGCGTTTCGTTCGACATGGCCATGCGCCAGCTCGGCGGCAGCGCGATCATCCTCGAGGCGGGCTCGACCCAGCTCGGTCGCGGCGAGACCGTGGCCGACACGGCGCGCGTGCTGAGCCGCATGGTCGATGCGATCATGATCCGTACCGACGATCACGCCAAGATCGAGGAACTCGCACACCACGCCAGCGTTCCCGTGATCAATGGCCTTACCGACCTCTCCCACCCGTGCCAGATCATGGCCGACCTGCTGACCGTAGTGGAGCGCGGCCACGCGCTGCCCGGGCTCCAGCTCGCCTGGCTGGGCGACGGCAACAACGTGCTGCACTCGCTGATCGAGGCGGCAGGTCTGATGAAGTTCACCGTTCGCGTCGGCGGTCCGGCGGGCTACGAGCCCGATGGCGGTTTCGTCGAGCGCGCGCGCGCGGCGGGCGGCGAAGTGATATTCACGCAGGACCCACGCGAGGCCGTGGCGGGCGCGCAGGTCGTGGTCACCGACACCTGGGTCTCGATGGGCCAGGCCGGCGGCGACGTCCACATCGCGGCGATGCAGCCATATCAGGTCGATGCCGGGCTGATGGGCGCGGCCGCCCAGGACGCGATCTTCATGCACTGCCTGCCCGCGCACCGCGGCGAGGAAGTGACCGACGAAGTCATGGACGGGCCGCAGTCGGTCATCTGGGACGAGGCGGAGAACCGCATTCATGCCCAGAAGTCGATCCTGCGCTGGGTCTTCGGCCAGATTTGACGTCATGAAACACGAGGCCGCCCTGCCCGAAGGCGAGACCGGTTTCGACCGGGTGCTCGCCTTCGCGCTACCGCAACGCGACGCCCGCGGCCGCGTGGTGCGGCTCGGCCCCGCGCTCGACACGATTCTCTCGGCGCACGAATATCCGACCGCGATCCGCCATCTTTTGGCAGAAGCGCTGGTGCTGACCGCGCTGATCGGATCGCTGCTCAAGGACGAAGCCGGCCAGTTGACGATCCAGGCCCAGGCCCAGAACCGGGGCGGCATCGTCGATCTGCTCGTCTGCGACTACCGTGCCGGGGAAGTCCGCGGCTATGTCCGCTTCGATCCCGAGCGACTGGCCGCGCTCGAAACCTATCCGACGATCACGGCACTGTTCGGCGCCGATGCCTATCTGGCGCTGACCTTCGATCTCGCCACAACCAAGCAGCGCTATCAGGGCATCGTCCCGCTCGAAGGCGAATCGCTGGCGGAGGCCTGCCAGTCCTATTTCGCTCAGTCCGAACAGATCCCGACGCTGATCCGCACGGGAATCCGCTGGGATGGTCACCACTGTGTCGCCGCGGGTCTGCTGGTCCAGCATCTGCCCGAGGGCGAAGAAGGCCGGGAACGCCTGCACGTCCGGCTCGACCACCCCGAATGGGAGCATGTGGCGACGCTGGCCGGGAGCACCCGGCACGAAGAGCTCGTCGACCCGGCACTCTCGCTCGAGGCGCTGGTCTGGCGGCTGTTCCACGAGGAAGACGAGGTCCGCGTCGAACGGCTCGATCCCCTGACGCGCGGCTGCCGTTGCAGCGCCGAATATTACGAAGGCGTGCTTTCGCGGTTCCCCGAAGAGGACCGCCAGGACATGCGCGGCGAGGACGGAATGATCTCTGTCGACTGCGCGTTCTGCTCGCGGATCTTCAAGATCGCTTGAAAATCAGCACTTCATCGCTCATATTGCACGCTTGATCGGTGCGGAACTTATCCTGACCATTTCACTGCACAGATCGCGGTGAAGATCAGGAACCACCAACCTCAAGCCGACGCGACGGGACCTAGGGATGAAAAGCCGGATGCGAATTGCTGTGGCGGCAACGGGCATGCTCGTCGCGCTCGCCGCACCCTCGGCGGCGCAGCGACCTGCGCTCGCCATGCTCGGCCAGCTCGAGGCGGGCCGCTGGGAACTGCGTATCCGTGACACAGGCTCGGTCGAACGCCTGTGTCTTCCCGATATCCGCCGACTCATCCAGCTGCGCCATCCCGCAGACAGCTGCGAGCGGCTGGTCGTCGACGACGGCGCCAGCGAGGTCACCGTGCAATACACCTGTCGCGGCCGCGGATATGGCCGCACCCATATCCGACGCGAGACCAACAGGCTCGTCCAGATCGACAGCCAGGGCATCGCCGACGGCCTGCCCTTCTCTTTCGCCGCCGAGGCACGCAAGGTCGGTGATTGCGCGACCTGAGCCCGGTTGCCAGGCTGGCACCGAGGGGCTAGCCCGGAACGATGTCGACACTTCCCCCGGGTAATGGCCGAGAGGCCGTGGTGCTGCTGTCGGGCGGCCTGGACTCCATGGTCGTCGCCGGTCTCGCACGCGAAGCCGGCTATCGCGTCAACGCCCTGACGATCGACTACAACCAGCGTCACCGGCGCGAGCTCGATGCCGCGCGGACGATCGCGCAGGACATCGGCGCAGCGCGACACGTGATCCTGCCGCTCGACCTGCGCCAGTTCGGCGGTTCGGCGCTCACCGACGATATCGCCGTTCCCAAAGACGGGGTCGCCGAAGACGTCATCCCGGTCACCTATGTGCCCGCGCGGAATCTCGTGTTCCTGTCGCTGACGCTGGCCTGGGCCGAGGCGCTCTCGGCGCGCGACATCTTCATCGGCGTCAACGCGCTCGACTATTCGGGCTATCCCGATTGCCGGCCCGAATTCATCGCCGGTTTCGCCGATCTCGCCGACCTGGCGACCAAGGCGGGCGCCGAAGGCGAACGCTTCGCGATCCACGCGCCGCTCCAGTTTCTCGGCAAGGCCGAGATCGCGCAGGAAGCGCACCGCCTGGGCTTCGATCCTGCCATGAGCTGGTCGTGCTACGATCCGCAGCCCGACGGCCGCGCCTGCGGGCGCTGCGACAGTTGCCGGCTGCGCCGCGCGGGCTTCGCCGATGCGGGCCTCGTGGATGGCACCCTCTATGCTGCAGACTGAACCGGCGCCCATCGCCCAGGAAGATCGCGAGCCCGCGGTCGAGAGCGAGCCTTATCGCTTCTACGTGCTCGGCGTGTTGATGCTGGTCTATGCGCTGAACTTCATCGACCGCCAGCTCATCACCATCCTCGCGCCCGACCTCAAGCGCGATCTCGGCATCAGCGACAGCGATTTCGGCTTTCTCTATGGGACGGCCTTCGGGGTGTTCTATGCCGTGTTCGGCATCCCGCTGGGCAAGCTCGCCGACCACTGGTCGCGCGTGCGACTGCTCGCCGTAGGCCTGGCGCTGTGGTCCGCGCTGACCACGCTGTCGGGCTTCGCCAAGAACTTCACCCAACTCGGTGCCGCACGCATCGGCGTGGGCATCGGCGAAGCCACCGCCAGCCCTTGCGCCTATTCGCTGGTCAGCGACTATTTTCCGCCGCGGCGACGCGCGCTGGCCCTGTCGATCTATTCGGCGGGCCTCTACGTCGGCGGCGGCATTTCGCTCGCTTTCGGCAGTTCGATCGCCGCAGAATGGAACGCGCATTTCATCGACGGCAGCGCGCCGCTCGGCCTGGTCGGCTGGCAGGTCGCCTTCATGACGATGGGCGTTCCCGGCCTCTTGCTGGCCCTGCTGGTGACGACCATGCGCGAGCCCCCGCGCGGGCGCTTCGATCCACCCCACGACGGGCCCGAGACGGCACCGGTGAAGCCCCTGGCCGACTTCGTGCGCTCGCTCGAAAGCGTGCTGCCGCCTTTCACGCTGATCGCCGCCGGTCGCCACGGCATCGGCGCGCTACTGGTCAACGCCGCCGGCGCTGTGACCGCGTGCCTGCTCGTCTGGGGCATGCAGCGACTGACCGGCGACCTCGTCCAGTGGATCGCCTTCGCGCTCGGATGCTATGCAGTGTTTTCGTGGGGCCAGAACCTGCGCCTGCGCGACAGCGCGACTTTCGATGCCGTCTGCCGCTCGCGCGCGCTGGTCGGCGTCACGCTCGGCTATGGGCTCGTCACGATCGTCGGCTATGCGATGACCGCCTTCGCGCCACTCTATGCGATCGAGGTGCTTGGCGCCGATGCGCGCGAGGCAGGCTTCTGGCTAGGCGGCGCGGGCACGCTGGGCGGGATCATCGGCGTCGTCGGTTCGGGTGCCCTCGCAGACAGACTGGCTGGCAGCACGCACAATCACCGTCGGGTTTGGGTGATCGCCGGGACCGCGATCGGGTCCGCACTGCTTTACGCCCTGATGTTCACCGCCAGCGACCGCCCGGTCTACTATGCCCTGAATTTCATCGGCTGGATTTTCTTCGCCGGCACGCTCGGCGGATCGTCGGGCGCTGTGGTCAATGCCGTGCCCGCGCGCGTGCGCGGGATCGCCACGGCCGGCTTCGTCCTCGGATCGACGCTGCTCGGGCTGGCGCTCGGCCCCTATTCGGCGGGCAAGTTCTCGGCCCTGCTCGGTGGGCTCGGCAACGGACTGCTCGTCCTGCTGGTCGTCGTGCCGTTCGGCTTGATCGCGCTCGCCGTAGCCGAGCGCGATCTTCGCCGTAGGGCCATCACCCCCGCGTAAGCACACCGCAGGCGACGCGACCGCCGCTGTTGCCGCTTGGATCGGTGCGGTTGTCATCGGGGCTGGCGTGGATCACCACGGCGGTGCCGTCGGCATCGAACAGAGCGGCCGTGAGCTGTGCGGCCGTCCCTGTCAGGCCTGCGGTCAGGGCGCCCTTGCCGTCGGTTCCGGCAATCAGGTTGGGCAGATCGCCCAGGTGCGGTCCCTGCGGATTGGCCGTGCCATGCAGCTTGCCGTGCGGATTGAGATGGCCACCGGCCGTCGAGAAATCGGGCGCCTCGCACTTGCCCACCGTGTGCAGATGCGCGCCGTGCGCGCCCGGCGCCACACCGGTTACTTCGATCTTCAGTTCCCACCGGCCGTTGCGATTGGCGATCCAGGCCTTGCCGCGCGGCGTGCCGTCGACCGCCTTGAGCGTGGCGCTGGCAAGCGCGGCGGGACGGGCGGCACGCGTGGGCTTCGCATTGGCCGCGACGACAAGTGCCGACGTGACAAGCGCGCCAGCAGCGAGCAGCAGGGGTAGGGTTTTGGTCTTCATGTGGGGCCTCCGGCTAGACGCCCCGCATCCTAGTGAAGGGCCGTGCACGCACAACGAAAAAGGGGCCGGATTGCTCCGGCCCCCCAATCGTTTTGCCCTGTCGGGAACTTACTGACCCGAACCCGGACCGTAAGTGATCTCGACGCGACGGTTCTGCAGCTCGCGCACGCCGTCCGCAGTCGGGACGCGCGGGTTGCTTTCACCGAAGGCCTGGCCGGTGATCGAGCCGTCGGGAATGCCACGGGCGCCCAGATACGAGCGGACCGAGGTGTTACGACGCTCGGACAGGCCGAGGTTGTACTGGACGGTACCCGAACGGTCAGCATAGCCAGCCAGCATGATCGGAACGCGATCGCAGTTGGCATAGGCGCTGATCGCGCTGTCGAGGATCGTCGCGGCCTCCGGCGTGATGTCCGACTTATCCCAGTCGAAGAACACGATGTACGGACCCTTGTTGCACACAGCCTGCGGCGGAGG
>SECS01000265.1 GCA_004211435.1 Novosphingobium sp.
TGTCCTCTCCTGAAGGGCGATCTTGGCTTGGAATGTCAGTCGTGGAAGGCAGCGACGGTCTCGCGCCGGCCGCGCAGGAAGGCGTCGGCGACGAGGCGCAGCGGATCGATGTCGACGTCGCTGCGGCCGCCGCGGATCAGGTTGGCGAAACGCGCGTAGAGGCCGGCATATTCGAGATCGTCGGCATGTTCGGTGCCCGTCGGCAGGGTCAGCACGGCCCCGCCGCTCGACAGCTTGAGCATGCCGGCGTCGGTCTCGACCTCGATGTCCCAGCTTTGCGGGCCGGTCTGGCGCCAGTCGAGGTCCATGTGGATGTCCGCGCCGGCGGTATCGCAGAACTGCAGGTCGGCGGCGATCGGCGCGGCGCGGTTCTCAGGAATGCTCAAGGTCGCGGTCTTGAGGAAGACCGGCCGCGGCAGGATGTGGGTGATGATCGAGAGCGCGTTGATCCCCGGATCGAACACGCCCAGGCCGCCCGGCTCCCAGATCCAGGCCTGGCCCGGATGCCAGACGCGCACGTCCTCACGCCAAGTGACGGAGACGCGCTCGACCTTGCGGTCGGACAGCCAGGCCCGCGCCGGCGCGACGCCTGCAGCAAAGCGCGAATGCCAGGCCGCGAACAGCGTCGCGTCGACCTTGGCGGCGCGATCGCGCAGCGCGGCGACTTCGGACAGGGTGGCGCCCGGGGGCTTCTCGAGGAAGACGTGCACGCCGCGCTTCAGCGCCATCGCCGCCAGACCATAGCGGACCTGCGGCGGCGTGCAGAGCGCCACCGCATCGACCGCCGGGCCTTCGTTCAGCAGGTCTTCCAGTCGCGCCAGATGCGGCACGCCGACCGGCCCCGGATCGTCGGGGCTGACCGTCGCGGCCAGGCTGAAAGCCGGATTGCCCCGGATTGCCGGCAGGTGCTGATCGCGCGCGATCTTGCCGAGGCCGACGACCGCGATGCGGATCGGGTCCATCGCCTCAGAGCGCCTTGACCGCGACCGCGCTGTCTTCGGCGCGCGTCAACGGGTTGGCCAGCGGCAGCGCGAAAGGCGCGGCCGAGATCTCGAACACGTCGCCCTCCTGCGTCTGCACGCCATCGGCGAACGAAAGCGTCGCCGTGCCGAAGAAGTGGACGTGCACGTCGCCCGGGCGACGGAACTGCGCGTACTTGAAGTGGTGATGCTCGAGATTGGCGATCGTGTGCGACATGTTGCCCTCGCCCGAAAGGAAAGGCTTTTCCCAGATCACCGCCCCGCCGCGCAACAGGCGGCTGGTGCCCTCGACATGCTCGGGCGGCGCCCCCAGCAGCAGCTCGGCGCCCAGCGCGGCCTGGCGCAGCTTCGAGTGCGCGAGCCACAGGTAGTTGTGGCGTTCGGTGACATGGTCGCTGAACTCGTTGGCCAGCGCCAGGCCGAGACGCCAGGGCGTGCCGTCCTCGCCGATGATGTAGATGCCGGCCAGCTCGGGCTCCTCGCCGCCGTCCTGCGCGAAAGCCGGCATGGCCAGCGGATCGGTCGCCGAGACGAGCTGCGAGCCGTCGCCCTTGTAGAACCATTCGGGCTGCTGGCCGACCGTGCCGGGCGCGGGCTTGCCGCCCTCGAGGCCTTCTAGGAACATGCGCATCGAGTCCGTCTGCTTCTCGGTCTCGGCGGCGGCGCGGTGCATCTTGTCGCGGCCCTCGGCCGAGCCGAGGTGCGTCAGGCCCGTGCCCGCGAGCACCAGATGCGCCGCATCGTCATGGTCGATCGGCGCCAGCAGGTTGCCCGCGGCGAACTCGGCCGCGATGTCGACCGGCGCGCCTTGCGGGCAGGCCCTGGCCGCATCGAGCAGCGAAACGCCTGCGGCGATGGCCTTGAGCGCGAGCGCGCGCGTGCTGGTGATACCACCGAGGATGAAGTGCGCGGCGTCACCTTCGGCGAGGATGACCGAACGCGTGCCGTCGGGCGCGCGATGTTGGAGCAGGCGAATGGCAGTCATGGAATCTCTCCCTGCCGCGGCGCCCCTCTCGACGCCGCGGGTGCATGTTGGTCAGCCGAGCGTGAGCGTGCCGTCGATCAGGCGTGGTGCGCCGTCATTCCGGGCATCGTCCCGCAGTTCGGGGGGCAGGATGGATTGCGCGAGGTTCTGGTAGGAGACCGGGCGCAGGAAGCGGTCGATCGCGAGGCTGCCGACCGACGTCGTGCGCGCATCGGACGTGGCCGGGAACGGCCCGCCGTGAACCATGGCGTGGCAGACCTCGACGCCGGTGGGCCAGCCGTTGGCCAGGACGCGGCCGGCCTTGCGTTCGAGCAGCGGCAGCAGGCGGCCGGCCAGCGGCTCGTCGGCCGCGTCCATGTGCAACGTCGCGGTGAGCTGGCCTTCGAGACCAGCAACCACGGCGGCGAGTTCGACCTCGTCGGC
>SECS01000116.1 GCA_004211435.1 Novosphingobium sp.
TGGGGGCTCAGCGCGCCGTCGCTTCGCCGCTGCTGCTGCTCATCTGGATGCTAAAGCTGCGCCGCTAGCTTAGCGCCCGCGGGCAAAAGACCAATCCGATGCCCGGCCCAACGATTCAAAACCAGTCGTTGACACGATGATAGGGGCGGCGGTCATGACGTTCGGACGGCAGGTACGTGCCGATCGTGCAACCGTCAGTCCGCGCTTGCCTTTCCGGAAATCCGGGTGTCAGGAAGCGCGATGTCACCGCACACCCGCGCCATGGTCGCCGCCGCAGCTTTTGCCTATGCCACCGGCCAAACAGTCGCTGGCGTTCACGACCATGCGGCAGGCCGGGACCTTCGGATCGGAGCTGAAGCGCGCGGCGCTCACCTCCAAGGCTATGACGGCGACCGCCCAGCCAAGTTCGGCGGTACGCTTCCCGAACTTTACGATGGCGGTGACAAGGCCTTCGTGACCCTTGAGATCGATGGCCTGAACGCGAAGGGATATGATCGCGGTTCGTCGAGCCACTATTCGCTCACGATTACCGACCAGATCGTCCAGCTATACGACCATGGGCAGGCCGAGTGGTTCGACTACAGCATCCAGCCCGCCTGAGCGCTGGCTTGCAAGTAGCTCCTATCATACCGCAATCGAATGCGTAAGTTCGCCGACCTAGCAGTCGTTCCTGGCTAGCTTTGCTCATCGAGAGCAGGCGCTCGTTCATAATCTCGGGGTGGCTCGACCCAACGGACCTAGCAGTGCCGACTAACGCCCAAGGTGATTGCGACTCGATCTGAACTGGAACGGGTTTCTCTATCCTCGCCGAGCTCGCGCTGCTAATTCCTGCTTATGCTCGAACAGCTTCTGACACCCGGCTATCTCGCTTTTTCGGCGAGCTTTGTCTTGATGATAGGCATCGGTCTCGTCGAGGCGGTCGGACTCGGAATCGGTGCTCTCGATCTCGATGTCGACATGCCGGAACCTGACGGCTGGGCGGTCCTCGATTGGCTCGGTCTAAGAAGCGGCTTGCCGATCCTCATTTGGCTGACGTCGTTGCTGGCCTGCTTTACCTTAGTCGGAGTCGTCCTGCAGCAGAGCGTTGAAGCACTATTCGGCGCTCCTCTCCCCATCGTGGTCGCCGTGGGTTTCGCCTTGGTTCTCGGCCTAATTGCGAATGCATTCTGCGCCGGCGTGGTGGCGCGATTCATGCCGGAGTACCAAACGACCGTCGTCGATCGAGAGGCTCTTCTTCGGCGAAGGGCCACAGTGCTCGAAGGCACGGCGCGCCGCGGTTCGCCGGCTCGTGCAAAGGTAACTGACCAACATGGTCAGGCTCATTACGTGATGGTCGAACCGCACGAGGACGGCGATGCGGTAGCGCAGGGCGAGATCGGCCTGCTCGTACGCCAAGATGGGCCGCTGTTCTTTATCCTGCCAGAAACCAATGCAAAGCTGTCCGTCGTCTGACAGGTCGGCCTCCCGGCAAATCAATAGGAGAGTTTGATGCCCGCACCGTTAGCGAACATTCTCGTATACGCGGGAATCATCCTCCTCGCCCTGATAGTGATCGGCGTGATCCTCACGCGCCTCTATCGGCGTGCGACCAAGGATGTCGCCCTGATCCGGACGGGTTTCGGTGGCGAGAAAGTGGTGCTCAACGGTGGCATCATGGTGATTCCGGTATTGCATGAGCTGATGCAGGTGCGCCTTTCAACCGTGAAACTGGAAGTCTCGCGTCTAAACAAGGATGCGCTGATCACGCAGGACAAGCTGCGCGTCGACGTTGTCGGTCTGTTTCACATCAAGGTGAAGCCCGATGCGCAATCGATCGCCGCCGCCGCACAGACGCTCGGCAATTCGGTCAACAACCCAGACGCGGTGAAAGCCTTGCTCGATGGCAAGCTGGTTTCGGCGCTCCGTTCGGTCGCGGCAACGATGACGATGGAGCATCTTCACGCCAATCGTGCGGACTTCATCCAGAAGGTCCAGGAAGCGCTGATGACCGATCTGGACATGAACGGCTTCCAGCTCGAGTCCGTCAGCATCACCCATTTTGACCAAACCGCCTTCGAGCATTTCAACGAGAACAATGCTTTCGACGCGGAAGGTCTCACCGTGCTCACGCGCACGATCGAAGAGCGCAAGAAGATCCGTAACGACATCGTCGCGACCAACCGCGTCGAGATCGAACAGCGCAATCTCGATGCCAACAACCAGTCGCTCGCGATCGCCCAAGAGGCGGAACAGGCGCGCCTGTCTCAGCAACAGACCCTGGCCGCGCGGCGTGCCGAGCAGGCCACCGCCATCGCCACGGCCGAAGCGGAGCAGACCCGACTGGCCGAGATCGCGCGCATTAGCGCCGAGCAAGCGCAGACCGTTGCGCAGACCGAGGCCGACAAGGTCATCCAGACGGCGACGATTGCCCGCGATGGCGCGGTTCAGACCGCGACGATCGAGCGCGATCGCAACATCGAACTCGCCCGCATCACGACCGCCGTGCAAACCGCGCAGAAGTCCGAAGAGGAATCCACCGCGACGGCGGCCGCCAACGAGGCGCGTGCGCTCGCCGTGAAGGCCGAGGAAAGCGTTCAGACCGCCAAGGCGACCGAGATCGCCAATCGTAACAAGAACGTGGCGGTCATCGCCGCCACGCAGCGAGCACAGGAAGAGGCCGTCCAGATCACGGTCGCAGCCAGCGCCGAGAAGGAAGCGGCCGACGCCAGGGCAGCAGCGCTGCGCACCGAAGCCGCCGCCGAAGCCGAGGCAGAGAAACTGCGCGCCGATGGCCGCGCAGCCGCATTTTCGGTCGATGCGGCCGGTCAGACCGCGCTTAATGAAGCCACCAACGTGCTGAACGCCGAGCAGACCGCGCTGCTGCTGCGCCGCGCCATGCTCGAGGCGCTGCCCGGCATCATCGCCGCGGCCAGCAAGCCGATGGAGCAGATTGACAAGATTTCGATCCTCGATGCTCGGGGCCTGCACGGCGATGCCGGAGTGCCAGACGGCTCGAGTGGCTCGGGCAACCTAGCTGACGCCGCGGTCGCCGCGGCCATGAAGTACCGCGTCGGCGGACCGCTGATCGACGCTCTGATGGCGGAGCTGGGCATGTCTGGCGGCAGCGTCGGCGGCCTGCTTTCGGGCGCTGCGCCGGTTGCGCCGATCCCCACCCCGAGCATTGCCGACAAGAACGATGAAAGTGCCAGGCGGGCTCGCTCGAGCAGCACGAATGGCGACGCCAGCAGGGTGTAGGTCAGTCCCTGTCGTGGTCGCCGCTCGTGTCATAACGCGTATCGAGATAGCGGCCACGGATCGCCAGGGCGTCGAGGTCTGCGGCGGCAATGGTCTTGCCGATGGTTTCGATCTCGCGGGCGACCGTCTCCAATCCGGCATGCAACTGGGCGGCCGGGGTGGAGCCGGCATGCGGCTGATGCGTGAGCGCGGCGGGTAGGCTCGTGTAGCTCTTGATTAGCGAGGGGACATGCTCCCCAAGCAGCTTGCGCAGCTCATAGGCCGCCGGATCGCTCGCGCTCAAGCCGCCGAGCCTTGGTGAGACTTCCTCCAATCGGCTCTCGAGAAGGTCTATGACCGTTTGGGTCTGCTGCGGAAGCCGGCGGCGCTGCATTTCCAGCCAGTCTTGGGTCTGGCTGATCAGCGTGGGCAAGTCCGACCCGGGGCTGGGTATGACCTCACGACCTCGCGTGCGCGGAAACAGCGCGAGCAGCACAAATGCAGTGGCCATGACGAGGAACGTCAGGAGAATGCCACCAGAGTCGAGGCCACCAGAATAGTCAGCAAAAATCAGGGCGCTGACGAAAATGGCGAATGTGGCCAAAACTGCCCGCAAAAGACGCTTGAGCCGATAGCGCCAGCGAAGCTGACTGGCTTTTCGCACCCGCGCCCAGCGCTGCCGCCGGAGTTCGCGGGCTGGGATTCCGGATTGAGATTTAGAGCTATCGGACATTCTCTTGAACGGTCTCGATCAGTCGAGGGATTCCAGCAAACTGTTCCGCTCTGCCCCAGTAGAGCCCTGCGCCTGCCCTTCAGCCCGCGCGATATAGTCCTTCGACTTGGAAATCTCGCCTTCGAGCGAGGTCACGGTCTGCTTCATGCTGTCGAGCGCCTTCAGCTTGAACGTATCGATGCTGTCCATCGTGTCGTAGATCGTCTGGAACGCGCGGCTGAGGGTTTCGAGCGGCACTGTCGCGTTGACCGATTGCTCGTGAATGCGTGCGGTGTTGTCGCGCATCATCTGTCCGGTGGCGTCGATGATCTTCGCCGTCGTCGTGTTGAGCGCGGTGATCTGATCTAGGACCAGCTTCTGGCTCGTCAGGGCCTGGGCGACCGTGACGGCCGTACGCAGAGCGCCCACGGTCGTGGTCGAAGCACGGTCCACGCCCTTCACCAGCTCGATGTTGTTCTTCTTGACGAGATCGAGCGCGAGATAGCCCTGAACGCTCACAGCCATCTGCGTCAAAAGGTCCTGAGTGCGCTGTCGGACGTAGAACAGCGCACTCTCCTGAACGGCCTTCGCCTTGGCCGGATCGGTCAACTGGAGTTGCGCCGCGCCCGTTTCGAGCTTCTCATCGAGCAGCTTCGACATGAAGATCATCTGTTCGAGCTTGCCCAAGGCTTGCCAGAGCTTCTGCCGCTCCACGTCGATCGCGGCATTGTCCATCAGCAGTTCGTCTTTCCCGCCCTGCAGGCGGGTGAGGATCGTGCTGATGTGGCTCTGTGCATTCTTATAGCCGTCGAAATAGTTGCGCAGTTTGTTGCCGAACGGGATTATGCCAAACAGTTTCCTCGGCGCGAGCAGGTTTCCGCGCGTGGAGGGGTCAAGGTCCTCTACGGTGCGGCGCAGCTCCGCGAGGTCGGCTCCCACTCCGGACGTTTCGTCCATCGCCCGCACGGGCCGGTCGAGGAAGCGGTTCGATTGTCCTGCGGCCTCGGCGATCTCTCGGCTGCCAAGATGAGTGAGTTGATCGACCCGGCGTCCGAATTCGGGAGAGTTCACGTCTTGGGCGATCAGATCGGCGATAAAATCGTCGACGCGGCTCTCAAGGATCGCCTTCTGTTCGTCCGCTACCGGAACGAGGCCCGCAGCCCGTTCTGGCCGAACGATCGCTACAGGCTCGGGCGGCGTCAGCTTGAGTTCGTCAATCTGCACTTCGCCCGTCATCTCCGCGTCCTTTTCAGCTGTGCGTAGTGCACCTGCAAATTTCTAAGGGGGCGATGGGGGAAGTACAAGTTTTGCCGCTTGGTCATTGGCACCTCGCGATCTTCCGGATCGAAAATCGGCCAAGCAGCACGGCCGGCGAATTTTCAAATCTCCGTCCTCTCAGAGAGTGTTAGTGCGTCATCTATGTCCACGCCGAGGTAACGAACCGTGTTCTCGATGTCAGAACGGCGCGTAGGTTTCCGGTCGCTTTGCAGATCATCGACGCTTTCGTGCGGCGCAGCGAGTGCGTGCCGTACTCCCGGCGATCGAGCCCGATCGTCGAAACCCATTCATCGACAAGCCTGGCATACTGCCGAGTGCTGAGATGGCCGAGATAGTCCACGCGGCTTGGAAAGAGAAAGCCGTGTATATAACCTCGGCGTCGCTCGAGATATGATGTCAGGCTCTTTCGCGCTTCCGACATCATCTCGAATTGCACGGGACGCCCTGTCTTCTGCTGGATCACAGTCGATCGATTGCGGATGGTACCGCCGCTCACGACGTCACCGATCCTGATTTTGACGAGATCGCAGCCGCGCAGTTTGCTGTCGATCGCCAGTTCGAACAGCGCTCGGTCGCGCAATTGGCGATGCTCGTCGAGATAGAACCGAATGGCCCAGATATCGCACGGTTTCAGGGGGCGCTTTGGTCCCACGTTTTGGCCCGCATTCCAGGGGCGCCGTTCATGCACTGCAGGGTCAAGGTCTGAGTGTCCCGTGACGCTTCTCCAATGGCCGGAAATGGCCGATCAGAGGGTCGCATTCGACTGGGGCGTAAGCGTGTTCCGCCGACATAACCACCGTTCCAATGGCAGTACCTGCTTCCCGAAAGCGGTCATCTGTTCATCTTAGGCTGCTGCTTTGCTGATCGTAGAAGCTACGCACCAGGCTGCCAGCCGCCGCCGAGTACCTGATACAGCGTGACCAACGCGGTTATCTGGTCGGCGCGCAACTGGACAAGGCCGAGATCGGCCTGGAGCAGAGCGCGCTGGGCGTCGAGTTCCTCGAGATAGCTGGAGTAGCCGGCGCGATAGCGGTTGCGCGCGTGGCGGCGGGCATCGGCGATGGCGGCGCGCTGGGCCTCGGCGATGGCGCGCTGCCGGCGCAGGCTGGCGACATTGGCGAGAGCGTCCTCGACTTCGCGGAAGGCGGTAAGCGCGGCCTTGCGATAGGCGAATGCGGCCTGGTCGCGCCGCGCCGCCGCGGTCTCAACTCCGGCGCGCAGCCGCCCGCCTTCAAACAGCGGGGCAAGGACGGAGCCGCCGACAGACCAGATCGCGATCGGATCGAGCAGCAGGCTGTTGAACACCTCGCCCGCAGACGCCGTGAGCCGGACGCTCGGCAGGAACTGCTTTCGGGCGGCGGACAGCGTCGCGTCGGAAGCGGCCAGCGCCAGCTCGGCCTGGCCAATGTCAGGCCGGCGGCGCAGCAGCTCGGAGGGCAGCCCCTGGTCGGGCACCGCCGGGGCGGTCAGCGCGGTTAGCGAACCCCCGCGCTCGACCGGGCCAGGCAATTCGCCCGCCAGCAGGCGCAGCGCGTTCTCCTGCCGGGTAATCGCTAGCTCGACCTGCGGCAGGATCAGTGCGGCGGCCTGGGATTCCGCCTCGGCCTGCCGCAGTTCGAGCTGTGAGGTGTAGCCAACTTCGGCGCGCGAACGGGCAATGCGCAGGCTCTCGCTGCGGGCGTCGATCGTGTCCTTCACCACCACGCGCCGGGCGTCGAGCGCGAGCAGGGTGGCATAGCCCGAGGCCGTCGCCGATGCGACTGAGAGCCGGGCCGCATCGCCCGCCGCCTCGCTCGCCAGCCAGTTCGACCGCGCGGCCGAGACCTGGTCGGCGATGCGGCCGAACAGGTCGACCTCGTAGGCTGCCTGGACCACGGGCTGCGCCGAAGTGGACTCGCTCGGCTGGCCGAAGGCGTTGACCGAGCGCGCGCGCGAAGCGCCGGCACTGGTGTCGAGCGTGGGTAACAGCTGGGCGCGGGCCAGGGTCTCCTGCGCCCGCGCCTCCCGCACCCGTGCGACGGCGATAGCCACATCAACATTGTTCGCCACCGCCGCCTCGACCAGCCGAGTCATCGCCGGGTCGCCGAAGGCCTGCCACCACCGCGGATCGACCGTGCCGTGCCCAGGCAGGCCATTGAGCCACTGCTCGGGCGTCGCCACTGTCGCTGCTTCGGGCCGCGGCGTGGCGGGGGCCATGCAGCCGGCGAGCGGCAGCAGCAGCAGCAGGGCCACGCGGCGCATCACGGCCTCGACGCTCTGCCGTCGCTGGTATCGACCCGCGCCTCCACCGACATGCCCGGTCGCAGTCTTGCATAGAGCGGATCTTTCGTATCGAGCGCGATGCGGATGGTGATGCGCTGAGGCACCTTGACGAAATTGCCGGTCGCGTTGTCCGATTTGATCACCTGGAACTCGTTGCCCGCGGCCGGCGCCATCCGCTCCACCTTACCGTGGATCTCGGCGCTGTCGAGTGCGTCTATGCGCAGCCTTGCCGGCTGTCCCGGCGCCATGTGCGCGGTCTGCGCTTCCTTGAAATTAGCCGCTACCCAGACCTGCGGCGGCACCAGGAACGTGAGCTGCGAGCCTGCGGTGACATATTGCCCCAGCCGCACGCCGACCTCGCCCAGCCGCCCGTCTTGCGGCGCGCGGATCGCCGTGTTGGCAAGGTCGATCTCGGCGAGGCGCAGCGCCGCCTCGGCGCCTTCCACATTGGCGCGTAGCCCGCCGCGGCCGACGGTCACGGTGCGCACCTGCTCACCCGCCACCTGTTGCTGCGCCTGGGCTTGGAGCACGCCGGCCTGTGCCGCGCGCAAAGCCGCCAGGGTCTGATCGCGCTCGCGCAGCGACAGCGAGCCTTCGCCGACCAGTTCGTTCACCCGCCGCATATCCGCCTGAGCGCGAGCGAGCTGGGCGCGGGCATTGGCGACATTGGCGGTCTGCCCGGCGAGCTGCGCCTGGCTGGAGCGCTCGCTTTGCGTCGAATTGTCCAATGTCGCGTTCTGCGTGGCGAGCTGCGCGCGGGCCTGGTCGACCCGCTGCCGATAGATGCGGTCGTCGATCCGGGCGATCACCTGGCCGCGCTTCACCTGCTGATAGTCCTGCACCAGCACTTCCACGACATAGCCGTTCACCTGCGGCGCGATCACCGTGGTCTGGCCTCGGACATAGGCGTTATCGGTGGTCTGCAGGCGCGAGGCGAACGGCGGCAGGCCCCAGGCATAGAGCACCAGCAGGATGGCTGCGACGATGAAACCCACCGCCAGCAGAGTGACTGTGCGCCCGGCCCTGGGCGGCGCCCAGCCGCGCCGGGGGGCCTCGGCCTCGTGCACTTCGGCTTCCTGCGGAAGCTCGGTTGGGTCATCCATGCGTTGGTTGTCGGGCTCTTGCTCGGTCATTGCGCGGCTCTTTCCCTCATGGCCTGCATCGCCGCCAGCTCCGCAGCGAGCGGGGTCTCTCCCCGCCGGCGGAAATAGATCCAGCGCGAAAGAAGATAGAGGAAGGCTAGCGTGGCCAGAACCCCCACCAGGATGAAAACGTCGTTGAAGGCAAGGATGTTCGCCTCGCGCGCAACCTGCTGGGAAAGCAGCAGGCCGCCCTCCGCTTGGCGCAAGGCCGGATCGCCCAGGTTGCGGGCATAAGCGCCGCTCAATTGCTGCAGCCGCTGGGCCACCAACGGATCGGTTGCCATCATCGACTGGACGATGTCTTCCGAATGAAACCGCTCGCGCACGACTTGGAAAGAACCGAGTAGCGCCGCCCCGCCGATCCCGCCCAATTGCTGCGAGATGCCAAAGATCGCGGAGAAGCTGACGATATGGCTGGGCCCTTTGGCCATGGCCTGGACAATGCCGGCCATCAGCGTGGGCCCAATGAAATAGATTGCCGCGAACGAGATCATCGCCTGGGTGACATAGAGCTGCACCGGCCGCGTCAGGTTGCTGGCGTCGGTGTCGAAGAACGAGGCGGCCGCGATCAACACGCAGGAGAGCATCACCGGTTCCAGCAGCCGCGTCGGGTTCAGCTGGGCGATGCCTGCCACCAACCCGGCGATCGATGCCAGGGTGACCACCACGAAAAAGCCGACGAGTTGCTCTTGCCCCATGCCTACCACGCTGAGCAGGCCGGCGGCGCCGAAGCTCTGCTCGGACAGCAGGATGCGCATGGTCGCGGCGATCAACGCGAAACGGATCACGCCCGCGGTGCCCATCCAGCGGGTGTTGAGCAGCGGATTGGCGCGGTTGTGCTCGACGATCAGGGCTGTGCCGATCAGGAGGATCGCACCGGCCAGCGCCACGCCGATCCACGGCGTCGACCACCAGACGATGCGCCCCTGCACCAGCACGGCGCAGAGCAGCGCCATGCCCGGCGCGAAGAGGGCAAAAGTGAAGAAATCGAGCGGCTCGAATGCCTCGATCCGTTCGCTTGGCGGCAGGCGCAGCAGCGAAACGCAGGCGAGGCAGGCCAGTGTCAGGCCGAATTCGAACAGAAACAGGTTCTGGATGTCGCCGTTGGCCAGCAGCGCTGGCGAGATCACCCGTGCGAGAGGAGTCGCCACTTGCGCCACACCGACGCCCAGCACGAAGCCGACAAGGCGGGCCGCGGGCGGCATGGCTTGCATGAAATAGAACAGCGCTAGGGTCGACAGCCCGCTGGCGACGATGCCGCTGACGCCGCGCACGACGAGCTCGGTGCCATAGGAATGGACGAACAACTGCGACAGGTTGAGCGCCAGCAACGCGGCTAGCACGGTGCGGGCGAAGCGCTGGATGCCGAATTGCTGCCGCGCCTTGATCAGCAGCAGCGACATGCAGATGTTGGTCATCGAATAGGCCGCAGTGATCCAGCCGCCCTCGACATTGGTCAGTCCCAGCGCGCCCTGGATCTGCGGCAGGTTGGCGGCGAGCAGCCCGTTGATGAAGCCGCCGGTCAGCGCCAGCAGCGTGCCGATCAGGAAATAGCCGATCCGCCGCCGCCTGGGGTGGTCGGGGGTGGCCGGCGAGCCGGGCATCATCGGCCGCTCGTGCGGCTGGAATTGATATTCCACTGCCTTCGAACGGCTGTTCAAGCGCGACCTCGTCTTTCGCATTCAGCGCTCCGGCGCATGCGCGATCTCGGATGTTGGCCTGTCGCGGCCGAATGTCCATAAGGATGGTAACGCGCGCGGGGGCAAGCCATGCTGCTGATATCCGCCCCTTGCATGCCTTGGTCGTGGCCGGTCTGGAGCGTTGATTTCAAGTGCCCTGCTTGTGGGAACAAGTCTGCCCGCCACCTTGCTGGCCGAACATAGCAAATGATCCGCGACTTCGCCAGGAGCATGCTCACTGTCCGGGACGTTCAATCCGTTTAGTCTAACAGCTGCCGTCAACGCGGCCCCGCTTGCGACTGCGACCAACTGGTTCAACTACGGGCGGGGCGAGGACGAGCTGTTGACCGCGCGTCTCGTCGCAGATGGCGCGCTCGTCCATCTGCCCGCGGGTGACCTGCGCGTGTACGAGGTGCCGGACAGCAGTTCGCTCCTCAAGGACCTGGCATTCACGGTCAACGTCGACAACGTCTTCGACAAGGCTCCGCCGCTCTATCGTGGGACCTATTCCGGCGG
>SECS01000117.1 GCA_004211435.1 Novosphingobium sp.
CCGACGAGGCCGACCAGCGCGAAGTCGCCCGGACGCTGCGCCACTTCGCGGAACACGGTAATCGCGTCCGACCCCCAACGCGGATAGTGGATCGCGGTGACGAGCTCGTCGGGCTCGAGCACGGTCATGTAGGGGCCGAGGTAGAATTCCTCGGCCTTGACCCGGCGCACGCCGCGGTCGCGCGAATGGATCTCGACCTCGGCGCCGAGCGCCACGGCGGTCGCGGGCATTTCGGCTGCGGGCTCACCCAGCGAGACCGAGCCGCCGATCGTGCCGCGGTTGCGCGTCTGATGATGGCCAACATGGCTCAGCGCCAGGTTGAACACCGGCTGCGCGCCCTTGAGCTCGGCATCGGCCAAGGCCACGGCCTGGCGCGTGCCGGCGGCGATCCGCGTGGTCTCGGCCGTATGACTGACTCCGCGAATACCCTCGATCTTGTTGACGTCGACGAGGATGAACGGCTGGCTCATGCGCAGCGCGAGCAGCGGCATAAGCGTCTGCCCGCCGGCGAGCAGCGTGGCGCCGCCGCCGGCTTCTGCCAGCACGTCGAGCGTCTCGGCGACCGAACCGGGCGCGACATAGTCGAAGGGGGCGGGCTTCATCGGCCGGCTCCGCTGCGCTTGCCGGCCTGGAAGCCCGCGACGCCGGTGACCAACAGCGCGAGCAGGCCGACGATCATCCAGACCTCGCCGGCATTGCTGCGACCGATGAGGAAGCCGGAAATCAGGGCCAGGGCCGTCGCGACGATCCAGATCCACGGCGTGCCCGCGGGGGCGAGCGGTGCGGTCGCGGCGACATATTGCGGAGCAGCTATCGGCGCTGCGTCAGGTGCGGTGCCGGGTGCCACGGGAGCCGCGGTTGCGGTCGGCGCGGTGGTTGCCGGCGCGACGGCAGGAGCCCCGACGACTTCGCCGAACTTGGTGAAGAACTTGCCCGCGAGCTGCTTGGCCGTGGCGTCGATGATCGGTCCACCCAGCTGCGCCAGACGGCCACCGACCTGCGCCTCGACCTCATAGGAGAGCAAGGTGCCGCCATCGACCTCGGTCAGATGGACCTTGGCCCCGCCCTTGGCATTGCCGACGGTCCCACCCTGGCCTTCGCCGCTGATCCGATAGCTCTCGGGCGGCTTGGAATCGGAGATCGTCACCGCGCCTTTGAAGCGCGCGCCGATCGGCCCGATCTTGATCTCGACGATGGCCTCCAGCCGATCGTCGCCGACCTTGTCGAGCGTCTGGCAGCCCGGGATACATTGCCGCAGGACATTGGGATCGTTGAGTGCTTCCCAAACGCGCGTGCGTGGCGCCGCGATCCTCTGTTCGCCCTTCATTTCCATGAGATAGTCTGCCTCCGCCGTCCGCTGCCAAGCTGCCCGCAAAAGCAGGCGCCGACAGCGCTTATCGCTGGCCTAGATGGCCGGGCGCGGCGACGGTGTCAAAGGGATAAGAGCTATTGTGTCTCGCAACTGGCGATGTGGACCAGCCCTGCATAAGGCGGGCGATCGGCTACATATTCCATAACGCGTGCATGGCAGGCCGCACAATCGCATCGGGGATCTGTCGGGATGACGTTGCCGTTTTTCGGCACCCTCTCCCATTGTCTTATTATGCCCGACGACGCCGCGCCGATGGAATCGCGCGACCTGCCCGCACAATGTTGGCCGAGCATTTCTTTGGGTCAACCGCCATCTGTGCAACCGGCGCTCATTGCCAAAGACCTGTGTCATTCATGTTCGCCATGGCCTCGGCTGCATGTTGGAAGCGAGCGATCATCGCGCGGTGAAGCAGCGGCCCGACACTGATCCGCGCCACGCCAAGCGCGGCCATGTCGGCCAGCGCCGGTCCACCCGGATGCGCGAGCAGGTTCACGGGCCCCAGTGCGACATGTTCGCGCACGACGGCCGGGTCGGCCAGGAAGATGGGGTAGATACAATCCGCACCGGCCGCACGATAGCGCCGCGCGCGTTCGAGCCCTTCTGTCGCCTCGCCCTGCTGCATGTGCACGTCGACACGCGCATTGATCACGATCGGCACGCCCAGGTCCGCACCCGCCTGCCGGATCGCGGCGATGCGATCGGCCTGCTCAGCCGCGTCGACCAGGCCTCCGCCGCGATGATCGCTGTCCTCGATGTTGAGCCCGCAGGCACCGGTCGCGAGCAGCCGCTCGACCAGCGCGTGCGCGGGAAGGCCATAACCGTCCTCGAGATCAGCGGTCACGGGGCAAGACACCGCGGCAGCGATCCGCGCGACCGCGGCGAAGGCCACGTCAGGCGGCATGTGCCCGTGATCCTCATAGCCGGCGATTGGCGCCATCACGGCGCTGGCGGTTGCCACAACCGGCAACCCCGCCGCCTCGACCGCCTGCGCCACGGTCGGATCCCAAGCATTGGCCAGCAGCAGGGGCCTGCCCGGCACGTGAAGCGCGCGCAGCCTCTCGGCGTCGGCGGCGAGATCGCGCGATGGGTTTGCGTTGGTCGTCATGGTGGGGCTCCCTGGATCGATCGTCTGTCACCGTCAGACGATCGGCCAGCCCCTTTCGTGACATCGAGGCGAGAAAAAGGGAGAGCCCGCACGAGCCCTCCCTTCGGATCCTTGCAGAGCCGGATCACTCGCCGTCGTAGGCGGCCATATAGGCATCGTAATAGGCTGCACGCTGCACGCTGTCGCGGACCTGCGCCTGGGCCATGTTGACCGCGCTGTTGCGACATTCGCGCGGAGTGTTGAGAGGGTCGCTCATCGGATAGTGCTGCTCGAGGAAACCGCAGGCTTCTTCGGCCGCGGCCTCGACGCGCAGGTCGAGCTCGCGGCGACCCGCGCGCGTCCGCAGATCGAGATCGCCATGATAGACGACCGAGTCGGTTTCGACCGTACGGATCGGCGCGCCGCTGGCGCTGCGCCCCTCATTGCGCATGCGTGGAGCGGTCACGGTGATGGAGGGTTCGGAAAAGCCGGGCTGCGCGCTGGCCGGAGCCAAGGGCAGAACGGCAGCCAGGGCCACGGCGCTGACAATCAACAAGCGAGACATAAGAGCGTCCTTTCGTCGGTTCTTCTGTCCCCACTCCCGGCCAGACAACGCCACTCCGCGCGGCCGGGTTCCCCGTTGCGACCAGCCGAGCTGTATCAGCGTTGATACACGGTGACGTATTGTAAATGAGAATCGTTCGCGATATGCGATTCGGCGTTTCCAGCCCAGATTTCACAGGATTGTACGGCGCCGATGCCCAACCCGACGCCGAGCCCGAAGCCCCGCGGCAAGAGCCGCAAGTCCTTTTGGCTGAAACAGATCATCATGTGGCACTGGATGAGCTCGGCACTCAGCCTCATCGGCCTCGTGCTCTTTGCAGTAACCGGCTTCACCCTGAATCACGCCGCCGACATCGAGGGCAAGGCGCAGATCGTAGAGCACGCCGCGCAGGTGCCCGCGCCGCTGCAGTCGTTGATCGCGCCCGACGACAAGCCCGACACCAAGAAGCCGCTGCCACCAAAGATCGCGGCCTGGGTCGCCAAGGAGTTCAAGGTCCAGGCCGGCGGCGAGGCCGAATGGTCGTTCGATACCGTCTACCTGCCATTGCCGCGCCCTGGTGGCGACGCTTGGGTCTCGCTCGACCGCGAGACCGGCGAGGCGACCAGCGAGGACAGCGATCGTGGCGTGATCGCCTACCTCAACGACCTCCACAAGGGCCGCAATTCGGGCGGCGAATGGTCGTGGTTCCTCGACGTCTTCGCTTTCGCCTGCCTGGTCTTCGCGCTGACCGGCCTCGTCCTGCTTTGGCTCCACGCGCACAACCGCAAGACCACCTGGCCGCTGGTCGCGGGCGGTTTCGTCATTCCCGCGGCCATCGCCGTCATTTTCATTCACTGAGGGGTCCACCGATGCAGCTTTCCCATCGTATTGCACTGACCGGCGTCACCGCGCTGGGCGCCGTCGCCGGGCCCGCCTGGGCGCAGACCCTGGACGTCACCGTCACGATCCCGCGGCTCAGCGTCGCCGAATATCACAAGCCCTATGTGGCGATCTGGGTCGAGGGTGCCGGCACGCCGAAAACGCTTTCGGTCTGGTACGATTTCGACATGCGCAACGGCGAAGGCACCAAATGGCTGCGCGACATCCGCCAGTGGTGGCGTGCCTCGGGCCGGACGATGCAGTTTCCCGCCGATGGCGTGACCGGCGCCACCCGTGCACCCGGCCCGCAGCGCGTGAGCTTCGCGCAAGGCCGCGGCCCGCTCGGCAACCTCGCCCCGGGGCAATACACGCTGGTGGTCGAGGCCGCGCGCGAAGTCGGCGGGCGCGAGCTCGTTCGCGTGCCCTTCGCCTGGCCGCCCAAGCCGGGTCAGACCGCGCGCGCCGCGGGCAGTGCCGAGCTCGGCGCCGTCACCGTCACTTTCGGCCGTTGATCAGGGAGGATCAGACCATGAAGACGCTTATCGCCAAGGCTCTCGGAGCCGCCGCGCTCGCCGCCGTTCTCGCCACTCCGGCCCTCGCGCACCGTCAGTGGCTGCTGCCCTCGCAGACCAATTTCTCGGGCCAGGACAACTGGGTGACGGTCGACGCCGCCGTCTCGAACGACCTGTTCTACTTCGAGCACCAACCCGGCAACATCACCAACGTCAAGGCAACCGCGCCCGACGGTGCCGACGTGGCGATCGAGAATGCCGCCAAGGGCCGCTTCCGCAACACCTTCGACGTGCACCTGCTGCAGAAGGGCACCTATCGCATCGGCTCGGCAACGACCTCGGTCAACGGCAGCTACGACCTGGCCGGCAAGACCGAGCGCCTGCCGCGCGGCACCACGCCCGAGACGCTGGCCAAGGCGATCCCGGCGGGTGCGACCAACGTCCAGACGGCCGAGAGCAGCAACCGGAACGAGATCTACGTCTCGGTCGGCGCGCCCGACACGGCCGTGTTCAAGCCCACGGGCAAGGGCATCGAGCTGGTGCCGGTGACGCACCCGAACGATCTCGTGGCGGGCGAGGCGGCGACCTTCCAGTTCCTGCTCGACGGCAAGCCGGCGGCAGACCTCAAGGTCACTGTGATCCCCGGCGGCATCCGCTATCGCGACAACCTCAACCAGATCGACGCCAAGACCGGCGTCGATGGAAAGGTCTCGGTGACCTATCCGACGCCGGGCATGTATTGGATCAACGTCTCGACGCCCGGCGGCGGTCGTGAGGGTGGCTTCGGTGGCCCGGGCGGACCCGGTGGTCCCGGCGCTGGCGCACCGCCGGCCGAGGGCGCCGCGCCGCCTGCGCCGCGCGCGCCGGCCGGCCCGCCGCAGCGCCGCGCCAGCTACATCACCACGGTCGAGGTAATGGCCCCCTGACCGGGGCTCTCGCACCGCGCATCCTGATCCCCGCCACGCTTTCGCCCGCCGCTTTCGCGGCGCGCGACGTGGCGGGCCACGTCGTGCAATTCTCGGGCGCAACGATGGGTACGGGCTGGACGCTAAGCGCCGTCTCGCCACCCCCGGGCACTGCCGAGCTGGTCCAGGCCGCGCTCGACCGCGTGGTCGCGCAGATGAGCCAGTGGGAACGGGACTCCGACATCTCGCGCTTCAACCGCGCCGCGCCCGGCACCTGGCAACGGCTGCCCCCCGAATTCGCCCGCGTGCTCAAGGCGGCGCTCACGGTAGCCGAACTGAGCCAAGGCGCCTTCGATCCGGCGCTCGGCACCGCGGTCGATCTCTGGGGCTTCGGCCCGGCTCCGGCGCCCGATGATGCACCGGCCGAGGCCATGACCACGGCGGCGATCGCCGGCGGCATCGACTTCGATGGCCCGGGCCTGCGCGCGCGGCGCAACGCCTCCGCGCGGCTCGACCTCTCGGGCATAGCTAAAGGTTTCGGTGCCGATCTTGCCGCCGAGCATCTGCTGGCCGGCGGACTCCGGCACTTCCTGCTCGAAGTCGGCGGCGAATTGCGCGGGCACGGGATCACGCCGGCCGGCCAACCCTGGTGGGTCGACATCGAGCGGCCGCCGCAGGCGCGAACCGCGCCACTGCGCGTGGCGCTGCACGATTTGTCGGTCGCAACCTCGGGTGACTATCGCCGTTGGCTCGACACCGGTGGCCAGCGCCATATTCATACGCTCGATCCACGCACCGGCCGGCCCGTGACGAATGCCGTGCGTTCGGTGACGGTGCTTCACGAAAGCTGCATGATGGCCGATGCCTGGGCGACCGCGCTGACCGTGCTGGGGCCGGCCGAGGGCATGGCACGCGCCGCCAGACAGGATCTCGCAGTGCACATGATCGCGGGCGAAGAGGAATACCTCTCCCCCGCGCTGCGGGCGATGCTGGACTAGACGTCGGTCAGATCTGGTCGAACAGCGACGGCATGGCGAAATTGGTGGCGAAGTCGGCATTGGTGTCGCGAAACTGCTCGCTCCAGCCACGCGCCTGGCGTTCTTCAGGACTCATCGAATCATACTGCGCCGCGAGTTGTTTGCTGTAGTTCGCCATCATGCTGTAGGCGTCGCCGCTACCCATGGCGCTGACGAAGCTCTGACGGGTATCCTCGCGCAAGGCTGCCTTGGCGGCGCGGCTCTCGGCGGCGCTGAACTGGCCGTCCTTGTTCAGCGCGACGATCGCGAGCGCGCGGCCGGACAGGTCGCTGAGATCGGCCGATCCCTTGGCGGTACCCCCGGCATACTGCGCGTCGAGCGCAGCGCGGACCTCCTTGAGGAGGACCGAAGAATCCTTTTCGTTGTCTTCCTTCGCCGTCGCGGCGGCCAGGGCTGCCGCGGAAATCGTGACCTGCGTCCCCGAGGTGCTCTGGGTCGTGGTCGCGCTCTCGGCCTTCGCAAGCTTCGCCATCGCCGCGGTCACGGCGGCGCTTGCGTCGGTCTTGATGGTGCTGGTGCTGTTGTAGCCGTAGCTCGACAAGACGGAGCTGAGCGACACGGTCATGACTTGGCCTCCCGATCGGAAAAATCCCGAAACGCGGGAAGCAGCGGTAAACGAGCGTGGTTAGCGAAAGGTTACCGGCTACCTGCGGCGACGGTGCGGCCCGCCAGAACCCTTAGCTGTCAGCCCAGCGGCGCAGCAGGTTATGGTAAACGCCGGTGAGTTGGATGATCGCGGGATCGTCCTGACCGCGATCCTGAGCGACCGTCTGGATTGCCGTATCCATCTCGAACAGGGTGCGCCGCGCCTCGCTATCGCGGACCATCGACTGGATCCAGAAGAAGCTGCCCAGACGCCGCCCGCGCGTCACCGGTTCGACGCGATGGAGGCTCGAGGACGGATAGAGGATCATATGCCCGGCCGGCAATTTGACCTGCTGCGCGCCGAACTGGCCCTCGATCGTCAGTTCGCCGCCGTCGTAGGCCTCGGGATCTTCGAGGAACAGCGTCGCCGACAGGTCCGTGCGCACGCGGAAATCGGTGCCGCGGCGGATGCGGATGGCGCTGTCGATGTGCACGCCGAAGGTCTCGCCGCCCTCGTAGGAGTTGAACAGCGGCGGGTAGATCTTGAGCGGCAGCGCAGCGGCGATGAACAGTGGATTGCGGCCGAGCGCGTCGAGCACCAGCGCCCCGGCCTCCTGCGCGGCCGGGCTTTCCTCGGGAAGCTGATGATTCCGCTTGGCGAGCGCCGACTGATAGCCCGAGGTGGCATTGCCATCGACCCAGTCGGCCGTATCGATGACGGCACGGACGCGGGCGAGCGCCTCTGCGTCGAGAACGTCGGGAATGGCGATCAGCATGCCGTGCGGCTTCAGCCCTGGAGGACGAAGGGGATTTCGACGACGCCGCGAACCATGACCGGCTGGCCATCGCGGATCGTCGGCGCCCAGCGCCACTGGCGCACGGCGTCGCGCGCGGCATTGTCGAGGCTGGCGAAACCGCTCGAGCGCGACACGGTGACAGTGGCGACCTTGCCGTCGGGGCCGAGCGTCACGGTGAGCACGACGGTGCCCTGCTCGTGCTTGCGGCGCGAATCCATCGGATAGCGCGGCGGCTTGGCCGAGATCATCTGCGTGCCGATATTGCCGCCCTGGACCACGCTGGGCGGCGACGGCGGGGTGGGCGGTGCCGGTGGTGCGGGCGGTGCCGGCGGCGCGACCGCCATCGGCGGCGGCGTGGGATCGACCGCGATCGTCACCGACGAGACCAGCGGGATCGGCGGCGGCGGGCTGTAGGGCGCGACCTCCAGCTTGACCGTCTCGGCCTGCTTCTGCTTGGGCGCTTCGGGCGGCGGCGGCGGATTGTCGAGCCGCATCTCGACCATCTTCAGGCGATTTTCGATCGGCTTGTGGAAGTGCGGCTGCAGGTACATGCCGATGGCGAAGGCCCCGACATGCGCGGCGATGACCCCGACGATCGTGCGAGCGCTGAACTTGCGATCGTCGCCATAGCGCCCGCTGCGGACGAAGGGCGTCTCCGGCGCTGGACCCGCAGACGCGAAAGCAGCGTCGGACGCGTCCGACATCTGGAAGTCTTCCGTTTCAGCCAACCGAAGCATGATTGCCGCACCGCCCCTGAGAAGTCCGCGCTCTATCGCAAATCGTAATGCGAATCAATTGCACTATCTTTGATGCCGGTCAAAGCTGGCGCCCCGGCACCCGCAGGCGCCGGGGCGGACCGATCAGAACGAGTAGTTGAGGCTGAACACGGCCGAGCGGTCCTGCGACGGGGTGGCCCAGGAACCCGCAACCGAGTTGCGCACCGTGGTCACGTACTTCTCGTTGGTGAGGTTCTGGACGTTGATCTGCGCCTTGAGGTTGTCGGTCACGGTGTAACCGATCATCAGGCGGTGGATCGTGTAGCTCGGCACCTCGTAGATGATCGTGTTCGGCACCGAGACCGTCGGCTGGTTCAGCACGAAGCTGCCCTGATAGGTAATGCCGTAACCGACCTCGAGACCGAACGGGAAGCGATAGGACGTGAACAGGCTGCCCGAGTGCTTGGGCGCATTGGTCAGGCGCGCACCGGGCAAGATGATCGTGGCCGAGCAACCGACCGCCGTAGGATTGGCGAAGCAGCGATCCGAACCGCCCTGGAGCAGCTTGGCGTCGAGATACATGTAGTTCGCCGAGATCGTCCAGTTCGGGGTGATGTTGCCCGAAGCGCCGAGAGAGACGCCCTCGACGCGCTGGCGACCGTCGAGCTGCTGGTCGGGGATCGACGGATCGCCCGAAGCCACGCGCACCGAGTCGCGATCGTTGCGGAACAGCGCGGCGGTGAGCAGCAGGCCCTTGTTGAACAGGTCCGCCTTGACGCCGATCTCGTAGTTCTTGGTCGTCTCGGGACGCAGGTTGCAGCTGTCGGCGGCGCAGGAGGCGTCGACCGAAGCCTGCGAGGGGTTCTTCGACGAACCGTGCGCGACGTAGAGGCTGATATCCGGCGTCGGCTTGAACACCAGGCCCACGCGATAGGAGAACAGGCTGTCGCTGTTGGTGAACGGCCCGGTCTGCGTGGTCGGATTGCCCAGCGTGGCACCCGGCGTGGTCGAGTAGGACTGAGTGCGGTTTTCGCCCGCGGCCTTCTCGTAACGGATGCCGCCGTTGAATTCGAACATCTGGCCGAACTTGATCGTGTCGAACAGGTAGGCCGCGTAGGCGTGGCGGTTGCCCTTGTTGCGGCTGCCGAGGATGAAGTTCGCGGGACCGACGTAGCTGTTGCTGCCGTAGGCGCGCGCCAGACCGGCCGTCGCGGCAGGGCCAACGATCGTCGCGCCCGGATCGCCGATGTTCACCAGCGGCAGGTAGAAGCCGAGGCTGGCCCCTGCATTGTAGAGCGGGTTGGCGGCGATCGTGGTCACGCCGTTGGTCGTCGTCGAGGTGAACGGCGCGGCATAGGGATCGTAGCCCTGCGCCGTGCGGTTGATGTTGCCCTGACGCTGCTCGAAGCCTTCCCACAGCGCCGAGGCGCCGACCACGAGCGAGTGGTGCAGGCCGCCGGTGTCGAACTCGGCCGAGAGGTCAAGCTGGGTGTAGGCGGTGTCGTTCTCGATCAGACGGTTCACGCCGCGGCCGCCGGTGGGCAGATAGTAGCCCGCGGGAATGTTCAGCGTCGCCGACGCACCCGTGGCCGCGGTCTGGATGGCCGCCGTACAGGCCGTCCCGGCCGGGATCGCCTGGCCGATGGTCGTCGGGATCGCCGGCGGCTGCAGGGCGTTGGCGAGGCAGAAGGTGCCGTTCGGCTGGCTGGTGACCGTATCCTGGCGAATGTTCTCGTAGCGCGTCAGGCTACGGATCTTCACGCCCTCGCCCAGCTCGTGGCTGAAGATCGCCTGGAAGGCGTTGGTGATCGAATTCTGGCGATCGAGGTTGGCGAAGCCGTAGTAACCCTCGCGGTCGAACTCGGGCAGGAAGCCGCCGAGGTGCGGATAATAGCGCAGGCCGTACTGCGGCATCGCCTCGTCATTCAGGTGCTCGTACTGCACCGTCAGGTTGGTCGGGCTGTCGATGCCGATCGTGATGGCCGGCGCCACGCCCCAGCGCTCGAAGTTCTCGACCTTGCGGCCGGGCACGTCGTTCTTGTGGTAGACCGCGTTGAGGCGGACGGCGATCAGGTCGCTGACGCGCTTGTTGATGTCGACCGTACCGCGATAGTAGTTGTCGGTGCCGATGCCGGCGCTGATCAGGCTCTGGTCCTCGGCCAGCGGGCGCTTGGTCACCAGGTTGATCGTGCCCGCGACCGAACCGCCGCCGTTGTAGACCGAATTGGCATCGTTGGTCACTTCGACCTGCTCGATGTTGTAGGTCTCGTTGCGGTTGAGGAAGGCCGAGCTGCGCACGCCGTCGATCGTGACGTCGTTCTTGGCGTCCTGGCCGCGCAGGATGATGCGA
>SECS01000118.1 GCA_004211435.1 Novosphingobium sp.
GACGACTGGCGCGCGATCTTCTCGGTCGTCGCGGCGTTGTCGGCGTTCTGCTTCACGTTGGCGGCCATCTCTTCCATCGAGGCCGAAGCCTGCTCGGCGGCGGCGGCCTGCTCGGTCGCACCCTGCGAAACCTGTTCCGACGTCGCCGAGAGCTGCTGGCTGCCGGCCGAGACGTTCGACGAGGCGGCGTTGGCCTCGCCCACGACGTCGCGCAGACGGTCGATCATCTCGTTCACATGGCCGAGCAGTTCGCCGATCTCGTCGTTGTTGCGGATCTCGACCATGCGGGTCAGGTCGCCTTCGGCCACCTGGCGCAGGGCATCGCCGGCGCTCTTGAGACCGCGCGAGATGCTGAGCGAGAGATAGAGCGCGGCGCCGATCGTCAGCACGAAGGCAAAGCCGGCCATCGCCAAGGTCATCGTGCGCGCAGCCTGGTATTCGGCCGAGGCCTGCTCGTCGGCAGCCTGCATCATTTCCTGCTGCTTCTTCACCAGGGTTTCGATCGTGCCCGAAAGCGCCTTGGCGCGGACGCGCGATTCACCCATCGACAGACGCGCGGCGCCCGACCGGTCGCTTGCCGCGAGCGCCCGCACGCGGTCGCTGATCGGCAGGAATTCGGCATACTGCTCCTGCAGCTTCGACCAGAGCGCACGGGTCTGCTCCGAGGGCTTGGCGTTGGCCTCCTCGATGAGCTGATGGACCTTGCCGCGCCAGGTGGAGATCGATGCCTCGAACTCGGCATCGCCGCGCGGATCCTCGTTCATAACGAGGTTCTTCTCGCCGCGGATGATCATGCCGACGCCGGCATCGATGGCGCGGGCGCGATCGAGCTGCTTGGCCGGGCCGTTGACGACGCGCGACATGGCATCGTCCATGGCGCTCATGCGGCTGAGCGAGACCGCGATGATCGCGGCGAGGATGATGAGCAGGAGCGCGAAAGTCGCGACCAGCTTGAGTTTGATTGTTGCACGCATTTTGGTTGCGACCTTTGTTAGTGCGTGATGGAGGGCATCGACGGCACGCCGCCGCCGAGAACTGAAGAGAAGATGGCGTTGAGGTCCGGCAGGACGATCACGCCCTCGGGCCGGCGCACCAGCCCACGGACGTAATCACGCCGCCAGCGCATGCCGACGGCCGGCGCGGCCTCGCTGGCCCCGCGGTTGAGCGCGGCGACTTCGTGGACGCTGTCGGCACGAATGCCCATCTGGATGGGCTCGCCTTCGACCGCCATCTCGATGACGACGATGCGGCTTTCCAGGGTGGTCTCCGCCGCCTGCATGCCGAAGGCCATGCGCAGATCGGCGAGCGGAATGATCTTGCCACGGAAGTTGACGACACTGCCGACGAGCGGGTGTGCGCCAGGCACGCCGGTCTCGGGCAGCAGATCCAGGATTTCCTGCACCTGCGCGGCTTCGAGCGCGAAAGTCTCGCTTTCGAGATCGAAAGTCAGGACGTCGAGGTTGCCCTCGGCATCCCAGGGGATGAGGCTATCGGTCATGGCTTATCCGGCGGCGCGAAGCCGCTCCTCCTGTTGCTGGCCGATGGTGATGAGTTGGGCGATGTCGAGGATCAGTGCGACCGAACCGTCGCCCAGGATCGTCGCCCCGCTGAAGGTCGATACGTCGCGATGGAGCGTCGACATCGACTTGATGACGGTCTGGTACGAACCGACGATCTGGTCGACGACCAGGCCCACGCGCTCGCCGCTGCCGGTCGAGATCACGACGATCTTCTGGAAGACGTCGGGCTTCGTGCCGGTCGCGAACATCTCGCGCAGGCGCAGGAACGGCACGAGCCGGTCGCGCAGGGTGATGAAGCTGCGACCGCGCGAACGCAGGTCTTCCTCTAGGCTCAGCTCGAGGCATTCCTCGACCGCCGCGAGTGGGATCACGTAGTGCCCTTCGCCCACGCGGACCAGCAGACCCTCGATGATCGCGAGAGTCAGCGGGATGCGCAGCGAGATCGTCGAGCCTTCACCGGGCTTGCTGGCGATGTCGATCGTGCCGCGCAGACTTTCGATCGTGCGCTTGACCACGTCCATGCCAACGCCGCGGCCCGAGAGGTTGGTCACCTGGGCCGCGGTCGAGAAGCCCGGCTGGAAGATCAGCTGATAGAGCTCCGGATCGCTGAGCACCTGGCCCGGCTGGATCAGGCCGTTGCCCTCGGCCTTGGCGCGGATGCGGTCGCGGTCGAGGCCCTTGCCGTCGTCCTGGATCGAGATGATCACTTCGCCGCCCGACTGCTGCGCGCGCAGGCGCAGGATGCCGGCGGCGAGCTTGCCCGCGGCCAGGCGATCGTCGGCGGTCTCGAGGCCGTGGTCGCACGAGTTGCGGATCAGGTGGATCATCGGATCGGCGAGACGCTCGATCACGGTCTTGTCGAGCTCGGTGCTCTCGCCCTCGGTGATCAGCTCGATCGTCTTGCCCGTCTCGTGCGCGAGGTCGTGGACGAGGCGACGGAAGCGGCCGAACAGAGTCGAGACCGGAACCATGCGCAGCACCATCATCGTGTCGCGCAGTTCGGACGACAGGCGTTCGATGTCTTCCGAGACCGAACGCAGCGCGGCATGGGCGCTGCCCTGGGCGATCTGCGAGAGCCGGCTCTGCGCGATCACGAGTTCGCCGACGCGGTCCATCAGTTCGTCGAGACGCTCGGCGGGAACGCGAACGTTCTCGGTCGGGCGATCCTTGGCCACCGCGGGCGCCGACGGCGATGCCGCCTGCGCCGGCGAAGCGACGACGGGCGCGGCCTCGACCACGATCTGAGCGGGCGCTTCCTCAGGCTCGGCCGCGAGCGGTTCGAGCGCGAGTTCCATGTCGTCGATCACGAACATGAACACGTCGTCGATCGCATCGCGATCGATGTCGCCGCGCAAGGTCACGTCCCAGCCGAAATAGCACTGGGTCGGATCGAACTGGTCGAGCGGCGGCAGACGGTCGCGCAGCACGGCGACGCGCGCTTCGCCCAGTTCGCGCAGTTCGTCGATCAAGCCGAGCGGATTGAGACCGTTAACCATGGCTTCGCCGGGCAGGTAGAAGCGCAGGTGCCAGCCGGTGCCGGCGGGCTTGGCCGGCGCTTCGACCACGGGCGCCGCGGCCGCCGGCCCGGCGCCCTCATCGTCCATGATCGCGCGCAGGCGATCGAGGATCGCCTCGCCCGCGGCGTCACCCTTGGGCGCTGCGGGATCTAGCAGCACGGCCATGTGGTCCTTGGCCGCCAAAATGGCCTCGACCAGTTCGGCCGTGGCCGCCGCCTTGCCCTTGCGCACGCGATCGAAAGCGGATTCGCAATGGTGGGTGAAAGCGGCGAGCGCTTCGAACCCGAACATCGCCCCCGAGCCCTTCAGCGTGTGAAGGCCCCGGAAGACGGCGTTGATCAGGTCCGAATCCTGAAGATTATGGCCGAGGTCGAGCAGATCCTGCTCGACCTGGTCGAGCAGGTCGCCCGCCTCGACCAGGAATGCCGCAACCGGATCGTTCGAACTCACCGGCTCAGAACCTTCGACACGACGCGCAGCAGCTGGTCGGGCACGAAGGGCTTGACCAGCCAGCCGGTCGCGCCGGCGGCCTTGGCTTCGGCCTTGACGCCGTCGTCGGATTCGGTGGTCAGGAACAGGATCGGCACGCCGGTCTGGACCGCACCCTTGCGGATCTCGCGGATCATCGAGAGGCCGTCCATGTTCGGCATGTTGAGATCGGTCAGGATCAGGTCGAAGCGCTCGGCGCCGGCCTTGTTCAGGCCGTCCTGGCCGTCGCTCGCCTCGGTCACCTTGTAGCCGGCGCCGGTGAGCGCGATCTTGATCGCCATGCGAAGGCTGGCCGAGTCATCGACCGCAAGAATGGATGCAGACATTATTCGCTTACCTCACCTGTCCAGAATTCGATGTCGGATTGGTCCGCCCCTTCCAGGTATCCGCACCGGGAAAGCAGCAATGTGATGGGTTCGTGGCCGCGTGCGCTCAGCGCGAGCGCCCGGCCGGTACCGGCGCGGTCGTTGCGGTGGGCGTCGATCAGTTGGATGAAGGTCAGATCGACCTCGTCGAGTTCCGAGACGTCGATCAGAACGTCGTCCTCGACCTGCAGCGCCGCGAGGCGCCCGGCGAATTCCGCGACCGTGCGCGTGGTGACACAAGTCCCCGTCGCAAGTTGAACTTGCACGCTAAAAACCTCCGGATCCTGTAAAAAGATCAGATTTCGTATCTGATGGAGGTCTTCTATCGACTAATGGATAACATAGCGTTTAGGTTACCATCAGTTGATACAACACGATTTCCAAATACTTCTTCATAACCGTTATTTATACCAGTCGATGAAGTAAAAAACGATTCACCATGGAATTCGTGCACAAATGCACACAACAGCAGCGGTAATTACGTAAATTCCCTATAGGTAATTACCGCAGGACTTTTCCAGCACACGCAAAAAGGCGCGCCGCCGATCCGTATTCGGTCGAGGTCAGGCGAAGCGCGCGGGAGAATAAGGCGCGGGATCGACCGCGCCCGGCAACTCGCCGAGCAAGAGCCGCGCCGCCAGATCGGCGGCAGCGGGCGCGGTCTGGATGCCAAAGCCGCCCTGCCCCGCGAACCAGAAGAAGCGCGGCGACGCAGGATCGAAGCCGTAGACCGGCAGACGATCGGGGGCGAAGCTGCGCAAGCCTGCCCAGCGATGCTCGACGTGCTCGACGGTCCAGTCGACGACCTCGCCGAGCCGATCGATCGCCGTGGCCACGTCGATCTCCTCTGGCGCCGCATCACAGGGCTCGCTCGGTGTCTCGTCGTGCGGGCTCAACCAGATGCGCCCCGCCTCGGGCTTGAAGTAGAAGCGCTCCGACAGATCGAGCACGAGCGGCAGATCGGCGGGCGCCTTGGGAGCGACACGCAATTGCGCGACCGTCCGGCGCAGCGGCGCGATGCCGAGCGGGGCGAGTCCCGCCAGCTCCGCCACGGTATCAGCCCAGGCGCCCGCCGCGTCGACGAGCACGTCGCAGGTCAATTCGCGCCCGTCGGCGAGCACGATCCGCCAGCCCTGGGCTTCTTCGAACGCCCCCGCGAGCCGGGCCGTGCACCACAACGCAACGCCCGCCCGCTTGGCCAGGCCGAGATAGTGCTGGTGAAGCCCGGCGACGTCGATGTCGGCGCAGCTCGGCTCGAATGCGCCCAAGATCCAGTCGGGACGCAGGCCGGGAACGTGCGCTTCGAGCGCGACCCGGTCGAGCACTGCCATCTCGACTCCGAGCCCGGCAAAGCGCGATGCGAAGCGTTCGAGTTCGCGCTCCTGTCCCGCGCGCGCGATCGTCAGCGCCCCGCGCGGACCGAGAAAGCCGTTGTCGCGCAGATATGCGCCTGAGGCCGTGGTCAGTGGCTGGACGTCCGGGCCGCCGTAGCTTTCGGTCCAGAACGCTGCCGATCGGCCGGTCGCGTGATAACCCGGCCGGTCCTCGGCTTCGAGCAGCAGCACCCGCGCGCGGCCTCCGAGCGCGGCCGCGAGAGACGCCCCTGCCATGCCGGCCCCGACGACGGCGAAATCGTAGCGATCGGCCATGTCAGGATGCCGGCGCGCTGCGCGCGAGAAAGTCGTCGATGGCGTCGAGCGCCCGGTCCCGCACCAGATCGCCCTCGCGCAGGAGTTCGTGGCGCGCCTCGGCACCGAAGCGCACGAGTTCGGCATGGGGCAACCGCGCCACGGCGCGCTCGATGGCACTATATTCGACGAGTTGATCCGCGCTCGTCGCCAGGACGAGCACGGGAGTGTCGACCGCTTCGAGCGCGCCGCGGCGATCGAGCGATCGGATCGAAGCGAGCGCGGCGGCGATCCAGCCCCAGGACCCCGGCCCCATCATCAGTTCAGGACGCTCCTGCCGCCACCAGATCTCGTCGGCATAGCGCGCGGCATCGTGCGTCAGCAGTTCGATGCGGCTGGCCGGCGGCTCGCCCGGCTTCTCGCTCCACTTCCAGGCCGGCCGGCGCGGATCGCCGAGGCTCCGCATCAGCCGCGCCGCCACGTGAAGCAGGCCGGGAGGCACCTGACGCGGATGCAGGCCGAGCATCGGCGCGGTCAGGATCAGCGCTGCCGGATCGACCCGCTTCTCGACCAGGGCGCGCAGCACGAGATGCCCGCCCATCGAATGTCCCACGAGCACGTGCGGTCCCGGCGTCTCGCGCGTCCACTCCGCCCAGAAATCGGCAAGGTCTTCGATCCACAGCGCAAAGTCGTCGACATGGCCGGTGACCTCGTCGGTGCCGAGACGGCCCGAACCGGCCTGGCCGCGCCAGTCGGCCGCGGTCACCCGCCATCCGCAGGCATGCCAGTGGCCGAGCGTTTCGAGATACTTCTCGTAGGCGTCTCCGCGCCCCGGCATGAACAGCAGCGAGCCGCGCGGACGATCCGCGACCTGGTCCCAGTCGATCCGACGGATCGCATGGCCATCGCGCGCCAGCCAGCGGCTTTCGCGCGCCTCTCGCGCGATCGCGCGGCGGTCGAGCGCGCGAGGCGCGCAGACCTGGTCCAGGCTCACGCGGTCAGCACTGCGTGGAGGGCTAACACCGTACTGAGGATCTTGGTTACTGTTTCGTAAGCCATCGACGCTAGGTGTTCGCGGATACCTGGGGGCATGTCATGCACGGCGTTTTCACTTACGGACTGCTGGGCGCCTTGGCAATCGCGCTCCTGGTGGCGATTGTCACCGATATCCAGCACCGTCACATCGACAACTGGCTGAACGCGGGCATCGCGCTAGCCGCGCCGCTGTTCTGGCTGGCAAGCGGGTTGAGCCTGACCGACATCGGCTGGCAGGTCGGCATCGCGGCCGGCTCCTTTCTCGTCTTCGCGCTCATGTTCGCGATCGGCTGGATGGGCGGCGGCGACGTCAAGCTGTTGAGCGCTCTGGCCTTGTGGATCGAGCCCTACTGGTTCGCGCAGGTGATCGTGGTCATGGCGCTCGCAGGCGGCGTGCTGACGGTCGTCTACATGACCTGGCATTTCCTGACCCGCCGTCAGGAGCGTCCGGAGATCCCTTACGGCATCGCCATTTCGGGCGCCGGGCTCTGGGCTCTGGCCAGCCAATATATCCCGCCCCTGCAGAACGCCGGGCTGCTGGGTTGAACCCGATTTTAACCATTATGCTCCATTGCGGTGAGAACTTGGGCATCTTTTCGAGAGGGCTGATCTAGCCATGGACAAGAAAAAGCTGACGCTGCTGCTGGTGGCGCTGGTCATTGCGGTCGGCACGGCCCTGGCCGCGCGCAGCCTGTTCGTCGGCGCATCCGCGCCGCAGGCCGAGGCCGCAGCACCCGAAGCCACCGGACCGAAAGTCCTCGTTGCGCAACGTGCGCTTCCGGTCGGCACGATCATCACGGCCGATTCGGTTTCCTTCCAGGCCTGGCCGAAGGAAATGGTCCAGGATGCCTATTTCATCGACGGCGAAGCCGACATGTCGAAGCTTCTCGGTACGGTCGTCCGCAATCCGATCACGGCTGGTCAGCCGATCACCCAGGGCACGCTCGTCGCGCCGGGTGACCGCGGCTTCCTCGCCGCCGCGCTCGGGCCGGGCATGCGCGCCATCACGATCCCCGTTTCGGTGAAGACCGGCGTCGCCGGCTTCATCTTCCCCGGCGACCACGTCGACCTCGTCCTGACCCAGAGCGTCAAGGGTACGGATAGCCAGCCGCTCAAGGCCTCGGAAACGATCCTCAAGAACCTGCGCGTCCTCGCAACCGACCAGGCGACCTCGACCGAGACGGTTGACGGCAAGTCGGTGGTGCGCACGTCGAGCACGGTCACACTCGAAGTCACGCCGCGCATCGCCGAAAAGGTCGCTGTCGCCGAAACGATCGGCCAGCTCAGCCTCTCGCTGCGCTCGCTCGCCGACAACCAGTCCGAGCTCGACCGCGCGATCGCCAGCGGCTCGGTCAAGGTGCCCGAAGGCGCCAGCAAGGAACAGGAAGACAAGATTCTCAGCCTGGCGATGAACCGTCCGGTCGAGGGTCCGACGACCTACCAGACCGGCGGCGACGTCTCGCGCTTCCAGCGCGCGTCGATGCCCTCGCAAGCACCGCGTCCGGTGGCAGCACCCGGCCCGGCAGTCACGGTCAACATCGCGCCCGTCGGCCCGAGGGTCCGCGTGATGCGCGGCAAGGCCGCCGTCCAGGTCGTAGACGCCAATACGCTCGCTGCCGCTCCCGTCGGGACCAACTGACATGATCCGCCGCACCACGATTTCCACGCCTTTTGGGGGCAAGACGATGAACCGTCGCCTGATCCGTACCCTGCTGACCGGCGCCTGCGCCGCCCTTCCGCTTGCTTCCGCGCCGCTCGCGGCTGCACCGGCCCGCAGCGCGCCGGCCCGCAACACGCCGCCTTCGTCGGTGACGCGCCCGAACAGCGACCTCGTCCTCTCGATCGGCCGCGGCCAGTTGGTGACGGTCGGTGGAACGATGGCCGACGTCTTCGTCGCCAACGATTCGGTCGCCGATGTCGAGGTCAAGTCGACCCGCCAGCTCTATGTCTTCGGCAAGGCCGGCGGCGAAACGACGGTCTATGCCAGCAACGCGGCCGGCGACATCGTCTGGTCGGCCAATATCCGCGTGGGCTCGAACATCGACAGCATCGACCAGATGCTCAAGCTGGCCATGCCCGATGCCAAGATCGGCGTCGCCACGGTGGGCAGCGGCACCTATCTGCTCACCGGCACGGTCGCCTCGCCGGACGACGCAGCAGAGGCCGAACGCCTCGTGAAGGCCTATATCGGCGGCAAGGATGCCGCCGCGATGAACATCAACGTCGTCAGCCGGCTCCGGACCGCGACGCCGCTGCAGGTCAACCTGCAGGTTCGGTTCGCCGAAGTCAGCCGCTCGCTGGCAAAGAACCTGTCCTCGAACCTCACCACGATCGACGGCACCGGCGGCTTCAAGTTCGGCATCGGCCAGGGTCGAGCGCCCAGCTACATCACGACCAACCCCCGACTGCCGCTAAGCGTTGGCACGGCCGTCCAGGGTTCGACGATCAATCCGGCATACCTCAATCCCCTCACCGGAGCGATCCTGTCCAGCGCCTACAACCCCGTGACCGGCGCACTCCTGCCAGATTTTGTGATCCAGCAGCCCGGAACCAGCGTTACACAGGCCGGCGAAGGCCTGACCACGATCGCGGGCATGGGGCGCTTCCTGGGCCTGAACATCCTCGGCACACTCGATGCCGGTGAGAACGTCGGCCTGGTTTCGACCCTCGCTCAGCCCAATCTCACCGCACTGTCTGGCGAGACCGCCGACTTCCTCGCGGGCGGCGAATTCCCGATCCCGATGAACCAGGGTCTCGGCACGACCTCGGTGGAGTACAAGAAGTTCGGCGTCAGCCTTTCCTATACGCCCACGGTTCTGGCCAACGGCCGCATCTCGCTGCGCGTCCGGCCGGAAGTCTCCGAACTGTCGAGCGAAGGTGCCGTCGTCATCGGCGGCTTCTCGATCCCGGCGCTTACCGTGCGCCGCACCGAGACGACGGTCGAACTCGGTTCGGGCCAGAGCTTCATGATCGCCGGCCTGATGAAGAATTCCACACAGAACGCCATACGCAAGATGCCCGGCGCTGGTGACCTGCCGATTCTCGGCTCGCTGTTCCGCTCGACCGCCTTCCAGCGGGGCGAGACCGAACTGGTAATCGTCGTGACCCCCTATCTGGTCAATCCGGTCGACGGCAACGACATCAAGCTCCCGACCGACGGCTACAACGCGCCGAACGAACTCCAGCGCCTGCTGGGCAATCAGGACAACGCGGGCAAGTCCGGTGTTTCGCGGCCCCTGCCGTCCGCCGCGCCGCAGCCGCAAACCGCCCCCGCAGTCGGCGCGGCCGACGTCCCGGCTTCCGCCAAGCGCGGCGCGACCGCCGAAGCGCCGAAGCCCGGCTTCAATCTGAAGTGAGAGAGGTGATGAACACCATGACGTCCCTGATCCGTTCGCCCCGCAGCATTACGCCGAAAACCATCGGTGCGGCGCTGGCTCTCTCGCTCGGCATGGCTCTCGCCGGTTGTGGCGGCATCGCGACCAACGCCTCGGTCGAGAGCATTCATCAACCCGTCGTCGAGAACGCCAACTATACGCTCGATCTGAGCACCGGCCCCGGCGGACTGTCCTATGCCGAACAGCGCCGTCTCGATGGCTGGTTCGATGCCATGGACCTGCGTTATGGTGATCGCATCGCCGTCGATGATCCGCTTGGCAGCGAACCGACCCGTGCGGCTGTCGCCGCCATCGCCGCGCGTCGTGGCCTGATCCTGAGCGACACCGCTCCACCGACGCAAGGCTACGTGACCGCGGGCAACGCCCGCGTCATCGTCACGCGCTCCAAGGCCACGGTGCCCGGCTGCCCCAACTGGTCCTCGCGCAACGACTTCAATCCGAACAACGCCACGAGCTCGAACTACGGCTGCGCCGTCAACAGCAACCTCGCGGCGATGGTCGCCAACCCCGAGCACCTGCTCAAGGGTGAGAAGGGCGACAGCGACACGCTGATCATGAGCTCGAACAAGGCCATCAACGCCTATCGCTCGAAGGAATTGTCGGGTGCCGGCGGCGCCGCCGTCAAGCAGACCAGCTCGAAGGAATAATCATGAACGCACCCTGGAAAGCTGGAACGCCTGGCGGACGTGACCCCTATCAGGCCTATATCTGCGACGACGCGGCGCTCGACGTGCTGCGTCCCGTGGTGGTCGAAATGGGCTGGGCGCCGGAGAAGTGCAACAAGGGCGGCCTGCGCAATGCCGTGCTCAACGACATCAACGCGCTTGCCGAAGTCTGCGAGCCCGGCACGGTCGTCATCGCGATCGGCCAGGTCAACGACGTGCGCCTCTACCGCGACCTGCTCGCTAGCGGCATTCACGACTACCTGCTCAAGCCGCTGCAGCCCGCCATGCTGCGCGATGCCCTGGTCAATGCCCAGGCGGTCTTCTCGGCGCCGAAATTCGCCGATGCGAGCGCGGCAAAGCAGCACATCTCGACCGCGGTGATCGGCACGCGCGGCGGCGTCGGCGCCTCGACCATCGCGACCTCGCTCGCCTGGCTGTTCAGCGCCGAGAACAAGCAGCCCACCGCGCTGCTCGACCTCGACATCCACTTCGGCACGGGCGCGCTCTCGCTCGACCTCGAGCCGGGCCGCGGTCTGACCGACGCGATCGAGAACCCCAGCCGCATCGACGGTCTGTTCATCGAGCGCGCCATGATCCGCGCCAACGACAATCTGGCGATCCTGTCGGCCGAAGCGCCGATCAACATGCCGCTGATGACCGATGGCGCGGCCTTCCTCCAGCTCGAGGAAGAGTTCCGTCACGCGTTCGAGATGACGGTCATCGACCTGCCACGCAACATGCTGATCAACTTCCCGCAGCTGCTGGCCGACGTGAACGTGATCGTGATCGTGACCGAACTGACCCTCGCGGCGGCGCGCGACACCATCCGCATGCTCTCGTGGCTCAAGACCAATGCGCAGCACGCGCAGGTGATCGTCGTCGCGAACAAGGTGCAACCTGGCGTGGGCGAGATCAGCAAGACCGATTTCGAGAGCTCGATCGAGCGCCGGATCGACATCAGCGTCGCGTACGATCTCAAGTCGGCCGCCAACGCCGCCAAGCTCGGCAAGACCTTCTGCGAGGCCAACCGCGCGAGCAAGGCCAGCGTGGCCGTACGCGACATCGCCAAGGCGGTGATGGGTGCCAGCGACGTGGCCAGCGAGGACGGCGCCGCTCCGGCAAAGAAGTCGCTGCTGGGCAAGATCGACCTCAAGTCGATGCTGTCGAAGAAGTCGCCAGCCACGGCGCCGTCGGCGGCGTGAGCGAGACAATGCCCGCGGCGCCCGGCGTCGCGGGACGCGAAGAGGAAGGCGGACTACGCCGATGAACCTGTTCCCGATACTGCTGATCGCCTTCGGTCTGTCGGCTTCCCTCGCGCTGATCGCGTTCTCGCTGAGCGGCCCCTCGGCCGCGAAGGAGAGCGCGCGCCGTCTGCAGACGCTGCGGTATCGCCATTCCGAAAACACGATCGACAAGGTCGAGGCGCAACTCCGCAAGGCGGTTGCCGCGCGCAAACCGAAGCTGCACCAGATCGCGGGCTCGAGCTCGCGGATCGAAGCGCTGACTCTGCGCCTGCACCGCACCGGCAAGGGCTGGAAGCTGTCGCAATACGTCTATGCCTCGCTGGGCCTCATGGTCGGCGTGGCCTTCGTCGTCTTCCTGATGTCGGGCGCGCTACCGCTGGCACTGGGCGTCGGCATGCTCGTCGGCGCCGGTCTGCCGCATCTGGCCGTCGGCCATTTCATCAAGAGCCGCGGCACCAAGTTCACCGTGAAGTTCCCCGATGCGATCGAACTCCTCGTGCGCGGCCTTCGTTCGGGCCTCCCGGTCACCGAGACCCTGGGCGTCGTCGCCCAGGAAGTCCCCGGCCCCGTCGGCGAGGAATTCAAGCTGGTGATCGAACGCATCAAGATCGGCCGTTCGATGGAGGAAGCGCTCCAGGAAACCGCAGACCGGCTCAACACGCCCGAATTCAGCTTCTTCTGCATCACTCTCGCGATCCAGCGAGAGACCGGCGGCAACCTGGCCGAGACGCTCTCGAACCTGGCCGACGTGCTGCGCAAGCGCGCGCAGATGAAGCTCAAGATTCGCGCGATGAGCTCGGAATCGAAAGCTTCGGCCTACATCGTCGGCTCGCTGCCGTTCATCGTCTTCACCATGATCTACTGGATCAACCCCGACTACATCGGCGGCTTCTTCACCGAGGACCGTCTCATCGTCGCGGGTCTCGGCGGCCTGACCTGGATGAGCATCGGCGCCTTCATCATGGCCAAGATGGTCAGCTTCGAGATCTGAGCGGGACACGATAGACATGACACACACCCCGCCCGGCCCCACGCTCCTCGGCTTCGACGTCATCTGGGTCGCGACCATGCTGGCGATGATCGCCGCCCTGGCCGTCTGCTACGCGATCTACACGGCGGTTACCGTGCGCGATCCGATGGCGCGCCGCGTCAAGGCACTCAACGACCGTCGCGAGCAGCTCAAGGCCGGTATCGTCGCCACGCCGCGCAAGCGCGCCAGCCTCATTCGCAAGAACGAGACGACCGACAAGATGCGCGATGCGCTCTCGTCGATGAAGGTCCTCCAGGACAGCCAGGTCAAGCAGGCGCAGCAGAAGCTGGCCCAGGCCGGTATCCGCAAGAAGGAATGGGCCGTCGCCGTCATCTTCGGCCGCCTGGTCCTGCCGCTCGTGTTCGGCGGCTTTGCGGCGGTGATGATCTATCTGGTCGACTATTTCCCCGACTGGGGCAGCTTCAAGAAGTTCATGGCCTTCGCGGCCGTGGCGGTCATTTCGTACAAGGCACCCGACATCTTCTTGCAGAACATGATCTCCAAGCGCACCGACGCGATCCGCAAGGGCCTGCCGGACGCGCTCGACCTTCTGGTCATCTGCGCCGAGGCCGGCCTCACGGTCGACGCCGCCTTCGCGCGCGTCGCCAAGGAACTGGGCCGCGCCTATCCCGAACTCGGCGACGAGTTCACCCTGACCTCGATCGAGCTGTCGTTCCTCACCGACCGCCGCCAAGCCTTCGAGAACCTCGCCTATCGCGTGAATCTCGACTCGGTGAAGGGCGTGGTCACGACGATGATCCAGACCGAGCGCTACGGTACGCCGCTCGCTTCGGCACTGCGCGTACTCTCGGCCGAATTCCGCAACGAGCGCATGATGCGCGCCGAGGAAAAGGCCGCGCGTCTGCCGGCGATCATGACCGTGCCGCTGATCCTGTTCATCCTGCCGGTGCTGTTCGTCGTCATTCTCGGCCCGGCGGCCTGTTCGATCGGCGACGCATTCTCGAACGGCGGTCCGAGCTAAACCGAACCTTACACAGTTCGTGGGAGGAGCGGCCTCCCCGCGGCGGAAACGCTGCGGGGAGGCCAGCTTATTTCGGGTTCAGCGCAGGACGCGGCCCGCGACGGCGTCGAGCTTGGCCAGCAGCGTGCGATCGCGCGCTGCGGGCGCTGTCACCAGTGCATGGTCGAGCGCGCGGTCGATCGGGTTCGGCGGGCGCCTCTCGGGCAGGAATGCCGCGAGCGCCCGCACCGCATTGCGCGCCGTCGCGGCATTGGCGTGCATCACTTCGAGCACTTCGGAAACTTCGACACCCTGCTCTTCCTCACGCCAGGCGTCGTAATCGGTGATCATGCCGAGCATGGCATAGGGCAGCTCTGCCTCGCGACACAGGCGCGCCTCGGGCATACCCGTCATGCCGATCACGTCGGCACCCCACTGACGGTAGAGCCGGCTTTCCGCCCGGGTCGAGAACTGCGGCCCCTCCATCGCCAGATAGCAGCCGCCGCGATGCACCGTCGCGCCCGCCTTCTCGCCGGCACGCGCGGCCATGGAGGCCAGCATCGGGCAGACGGGATCAGCCAGGCTGACATGCGCGACCATGCCGGGGCCGAAGAAGCTATGCCCGCGATGGACGGTGCGGTCGATGAACTGGTCGATCGCGATGAAATGGCCAGGTGCCAGATTTTCCTGCAACGAACCGATCGCCGACAGCGACAGCACGTCGGTGACGCCGCAGCGCTTGAGCACGTCGACATTGGCGCGGTAATTCACCTCGTGCGGCGGCAGGCGGTGCCCGGCGCCATGGCGTGCCAGGAAGGTGAAGCGCACCCCGTCGAGCGTGCCGACCGTGACCGGCCCCGAAGCCTCGCCGAAGGGGCTAGAAACCTCGATCTCCTGCGCGTCCTCGAGCCCGACGCCGTCCGCGAGGCCCGAACCGCCGATGATGCCGATATGCCAGCGGTCGGGCTTTTCCCAACGGCTCTGATTTTCAGCGTGCAAGTATGCCTGCCATGATGATGTCGATGGTGTGTTCGCGATAGCGGTCACGCAGTTCTTCGGTCAACGTGTCCTGATCGAAACAGTGCTTGAGCACGAGCCGCGCCGAAAAGAAGCGGTCGACCGCGCCTGTCACGGTGAAATAGAACAGCTGCGGATCGACCTGGCGGAACACGCCGGCGCGGACCCCCTCGTCGATCAGCGCCTCGTAGGCGCGATAGATCGGCGAAAGATAGGAGTCGGCGATGTGCCGCGCTTCGGCCTCGTCGCTCTCGCGCACCAGCCGCATCGTCAGTCGGTTGAGATACGGCACCTGGTAGAAGGTATCGACGACCTTGGAGATATGCCGGCGCAGCTTCGCTTCCGGGCCCCAGTCGCCTTTGTGCACCAGCGCATCGACGCTGGTGACGATCGCCTGCCAGTCGCGATCGAGCAGCGCCTTGAGGAGGCCGGCCTTGTTGCCGAAGTAATACTTCACCAGCGCCGAGTTGAGGCCCGAGCGCAAGGACAGCTCGGACAGCGAGATGTCGATCACGTCGCCTTCGCGCATGATCGCACTCGCCGTATCGAGCAGTTGCGCCCGCGCTCCCGCCGGCGTGGTGAGATCGGCCTCCCCCATCAGGCCCTGATCAGCGCGGCGGCATGCGGATGGCGCCGTCGAGGCGGACGTCCTCGCCGTTGAAGTAGGGATTGGTGATCATCGCCAGCGCCAGCTCGGCGTATTCCTCGGGCTTACCCATGCGCTTGGGGAACGGCACCGAAGCGTCGAGCACTTCGCGCGCCTTCTCGGGCAGCGACATCATCAGCGGCGTCTTGAAGATGCCGGGCAGGATCGTGTTGACGCGGATGCCCTCGTTCATCAGGTCGCGTGCCACCGGCAGGGTCATGCCGACGACGCCGGCCTTCGACGTCGCATAGGCGGCCTGGCCGACCTGGCCATCCTCGGCTGCCGCCGAGGCGGTGTTGATGATCACGCCGCGATCGCCATCCTCGCTCAGCGGATCGAGCGTCAGCATGCCCGCGGCCGACTTCGCGAGCACGCGGAAGGTGCCGACGAGGTTGATCTGGATGATGAAGTTGAAGGCGTCGAGCGGGAAGTGCTTGATCTCGCCGGTGGTCTTGTCGCGGCTGACCGTCTTGATCGCATTGGCCGTGCCCGCGCAGTTGACCAGGATGCGCTCCTGGCCGTGGGCGGCGCGCGCCTTGGCAAAGGCGGCGTCGATCGACTCGTCCGATGTCACGTTGGCTTCGCAGAAGATACCGCCGATCTCCTCGGCGAGCGCCTTGCCCTTCTCTTCCTGCAGGTCGAAGATCGCGACCTTCACGCCCTTCGCGGCGAGCGCGCGCGCAGTGGCGGCGCCCAGGCCCGAGGCGGCGCCTGTGACGACGGCGGCGATGCTGCTGTCGAGCTTCATGCAAGTCTTCCTTTCGTTCGCGAGAGCGCGCCATCGGCACCGGGAATCGGCAGGAAAGCACGCGGACAATCCGATTTAAGCAGCCGGTTAAACGGCGCCGTCAAGCCGGTCAATGACGTTGCGAAATCGTGTCGTTCGGGCGAAAAGGCGCGCGGGTCGTCATAAAAGATTTTCAGGGTTTTCCATTGAGCATCGAAGTTTCGCGCGGGATGTTTTCTCGTGTCGTCTGGCTTGCGGCATTCGCGCCTGCTTTCGCCGCGCCGGCCCTGGCGGCCGACGAGGCGCCGATCGTCGTGACCGGCTCGCGCATCCCGCGGCCACCGGCCGAAAGTACCGAACCGATCGATGCGACCCTGGCCGGCTATCTCGAGGATCGCGGCCAGACCAACCTCGCCGACGCGCTGAACGAGGTGCCGGGCATCCGCGGTTCGGTGACGCTCGGCGGCGACCAGGCCGTCTATGGTCAGGGCGTCAACTTCATCAATCTGTACGGGCTCGGCTCGAACCGCACCCTCGTGCTGGTCAACGGCCGCCGCGTCGTCTCCTCCAACGTGCCGAGCGTGCTCGGCAATGCGACGCCGGGCACCCAGGTCGATCTCAACGCCGTCCCGACGATCCTGCTCGACCGGGTCGAGCGCGTCTCGATCGGCGGCGCGCCGATCTACGGCACCGATGCGATCGCGGGTACGGTCAACGTCGTGCTCAAGCGCCGCCTGACCGGGCTCGAGACGCGCGCCACGAGCGGCGTCAGCGGCGAAGGCGACAATGCCCGCTGGAACGTCGCGGCGGCGGGCGGGGTGGATTTCGCGGGCGGTCGCGGCAATGTCACCGCGGCGGTCAGCTACGACCGGCTCGGCGCCGTCACGGGCGGCCAACGCGGAGCCTATCGCGCGAACCTGGGCAATGCGACGAACCCTTGCACGGCCGTGCAGACGGGCATCTGCTCGGCGCTCAACCTCGCCTCGGCGCTCGGTCCCGTCGGCCGCACTCCGGCCAACGACGGGCGAGTGAACCCCAACATCGGCTTCAACGACAGCCTCGGCGACGGCTTTCCCGGCTCGGTGCTGATCCGCGACCTCAACTTGCCCGCGGTCTCCCGCGGCGGCGTGCTGTCGAGCGGTGGCGGCGCCTATGCCTGGCAGTTCGCGCCCGACGGTCGGCTGCTGTCCTACGACAAAGGCACGATCTACGGCGCACCGGTGCCCGGCGTACTCGCCGCGGCAGCCCTGGCCTCGGGCGGCGACGGGCTGCGGCTCAACGACTACTTGGCAGTAACCTCGAGCCTCAAGCGACTCAACACCAGCCTCTCGTTCACTTACGACCTCACCGACCGCCTCCAGCTCTTCGCCGACGGGCTGTTCTATCACGGCCAGGCCGACCTGCCGGTCAAGCTGCCGACCTTCAACGCCGTGCAGTTCGGCGGCGCCTCGGCCCCGCTCACCTTCCGCACCGACAACCCGTTCCTCACTGCCCAGGCGCGCCAGCAGCTCGCGGCGCTAGGCTATGGCAACACCTTCCAACTCAGCCGCGCCAACGCCGATCTCGCCGACACTTCGGGCCGCTCGGACAGCAAGGTCTATCGCGGCGTCGTGGGGCTAGAAGGCAAGCTCGCGCTCGGCGGGCGCGACTACGGCTTCGAGGTCTCGCTGAACTACGGCCGCAGCGATTTCACCGACCGCGGCCAGGCGATCGATCAGCAGCGCTTCGTCAACGCGGTCAACGTCGCGCTGGTGGGCGGACAGATCGTCTGTTCGACCACCGCGAGCGTCACCGGCTTCCCCGCGGGCCAGGCGCCCGTCGCCGATCCGGCCTGCGTGCCGCTCAACCTGTTCGGCGAAAACGCCGCCTCGCCGGCCGCGCGCGCTCACGTGCTGCGTGATACCGTCGCGCGATCGCGGCTCGAACAGGTGGTCGTCAACGCCAACATCGGCGGCGCGCCGTTCGATCTGTTCGGCAATCCGGTCTCGTTCAATCTCGGCTTCGAGCACCACGAGGAAAAGGCGCGCTTCATCCCCGACGCCTTCCTCCAGGCCGGGCTCGGTCGCGCCGCCGCGGTCGCCCCGACTGCGGGCCGCTACGATCTCGACGAGATCTTCGGCGAAGTGCTGGTGCCGCTGATCACGCCCGAGAACCAGGCCCTGTTCCACAGCCTCTCGGCCTTCGGTCGCGTCCGCCGTGTCGACAACAGCGCCAACGGCGGCTTCACCGCCTGGTCGGCCGGCGGCAGCTTCGCGCCGATCGCGGACATCGAGTTCCGCGGCAATTTCACCCGCTCGTTCCGCGCGCCCGCGATCACCGAACTCTATTCGCCGCGTGCCGTGACCAACATCCCGGTGCCCGATCTCTGCTCGTCCGCCAATATCGGCGCCGGTCCCGTCCCGACGGTACGGCGTGCCAACTGCACGGCCTTCCTCGCGCGCTATCCGAACGCGACACCGCTGGTCGCCGCCACGGCCACCGTGCCGACTTTCGGCGGCGGCAATCCCGGCCTGCGCAACGAACGCAGCGACAGCCTGACCTGGGGCGCGCTCCTGCGCCCGCGTTTCGTTCCCGGCCTGACGCTCGCGGCCGACTACGTCCGCCTGCGCATCAGCGATCCGATCGCCAGCCTCAGCATGGCGCAGGTCGCGCAGGGCTGCTTCGACAATCCCGATTTCGACGCCGGCGATCCGGCCCGGGGCAACGCCTTCTGCGCGCTGATCCGGCGCGACGCGCAAGGCCAGGTCGTGGCCGACGCGCAGAACCCGGCGGTCACGCTCGGCTACGTCAACGGCAAGCGTATCGAGATGAGCGGCGTTCAGGCCGGGCTCGAATACCGCACCGCCCTCTCGGGCCTCGGTGTGGCCGGCGCGCTCGAGATCGGCGGCGACCTGTTCCACTTGCGCCGCCGCCTCGTCGACATCACCGGCGTCGCCCCGGCGCGGTCGGACGGCGTGGTCGGCGATCCGCGCTGGCAGGGCCAGCTACGCCTGCGCTATGCCAACAAGGCCTGGGGCATCGCGACCAATGTCAACTACACGGGCACCCGCGCCATCGCGCTGACCGGCCGCGGCGACAGCCCCAACGACACGCGCGAGTTCGACCATTTCGATCCTTTCGCGACAGTCGATGCGGCGCTCTTCGTCACGGCGGCCGACAGCTACAAGCTGACCTTGTCGATCACCAATCTGTTCGACAGAGTCGGGCAGACCTATTTCGGCTATGTCGTTCCGCTCTCGATCAACGACGCGCTCGGCCGCCGCTTCGCGCTGAGCCTCAGCAGGACGTGGTGACCATGCAACTCATCGGCCAGTACGACAGCCCTTTCGTCCGCCGCGTCGGCCT
>SECS01000266.1 GCA_004211435.1 Novosphingobium sp.
AAGGAATACGGCCGAGCAGTGCCGACACTTCTGCGCCCGCCTGGGTGAAGCGGAAGATGTTGTCGACGAAGAACAGAACGTCCTGGCCTTCGACGTCGCGGAAATATTCCGCGATGGTCAGGCCCGACAGCGCGACGCGGGCGCGGGCGCCGGGGGGCTCGTTCATCTGGCCGAATACGAGCGCGACCTTCGAGCCTTCGGACTGCGGATTGCCGTCGGCGTCCTTGGCGATGACGCCGGCGTCGAGGAACTCGTGATAGAGATCGTTGCCCTCACGGGTACGCTCGCCGACCCCTGCGAACACCGAAGTGCCGCCATGGCCCTTGGCGATGTTGTTGATCAGTTCCTGGATCAGCACGGTCTTGCCGACGCCGGCGCCACCGAACAGGCCGATCTTGCCGCCCTTTGCGTAAGGCGCGAGGAGATCGATGACCTTGATGCCGGTGACGAGGATCGAGCTTTCGGTCGACTGATCGACGAACAGCGGTGCCTCTGCGTGGATCGGCATCGTGCTCTCGGCATTGACCGGGCCACGCTCGTCGATCGGCTCGCCGATGACGTTGAGGATGCGGCCGAGCGTCGCGGGGCCGACGGGCACGCGGATCTGCGAGCCGGTGTCGCGCACGGTCTGGCCGCGAGTCAGGCCCTCGGTGGTGTCCATGGCGATGGTGCGCACGGTCGATTCGCCGAGATGCTGGGCAACCTCGAGGACGAGGCGGGTGCCGTTATTGTCGGTCTCAAGCGCCGAGAGGATCGCCGGCAGTTCGCCATCGAACGACACGTCGACGACGGCGCCGATGACCTGGCTGATGCGGCCGACGCTGTTCGTCGTCGCGGGAACGGCGCCCGGCGTGCTTGCGGCAGGCGCCTTTGCGGCGCGCGGCTTGCGGGCGGGCTTTTCGGTGGTGGGGGCTGCGGTGGCCATCGGTTCTTCCTTGCTTCGGACTATTTGAGCGCTTCGGCGCCGGAAATGATTTCGACCAGCTCGGTCGTGATCGCGGCCTGGCGGGCGCGGTTATACTGGATCGACAGACGCTTGATCAGATCGCCCGCGTTGCGCGTGGCATTGTCCATCGCGGTCATCTTCGATCCCTGCTCCGACGCGGCGTTCTCACGCATCGCGCGGTAGAGCTGGATCGCGACATTGCTGGGGAGCAGATCGGCGAGGATCGATTCTTCGTCGGGCTCGTACGTGACGGCCGCGCCCGAGGACGTCACGTCGCCGGTGGCTCCCGCCACGGGAGGCGCGACGGGGATGATCTGCTGCGCGGTCGGCTCTTGCGTGAGGACCGACTTGAAGTTCGAGAAGAAGAGCGTCGCGACGTCGAACTCGCCGGCATTGTAGCGAGCGATCAGATCATCGGCATAGCCGCGCGCATCCGCGAAGCTCAGCTTGCCGAGATCGCCCGGCTCGATGCCGTGGACCATGTTGGCGCGGAATTCACGGTTGAGCACGGCGCGGCCCTTGCGGCCGATCGTGTAGATCTTGACCGTCTTGCCGGCGGCGGTGAGATCGCGGGCGGCCTTGCGGGCCAGGCGCGCGATGTTGGTGTTGAACGCGCCGGCCAGGCCCTTGTCGCTGGTGGCGACGACGAGCAGGTGGACCTGATCCTTGCCGGTGCCCGCGAGGAGCTTGGGGCTGGATTCGCTGACGGTCACCTTGGAAGCGAGGCTTGCGACCACGCTTTCGAGGCGCTGGGCATAGGGACGGCCGGCTTCCGCCGCCTCCTGCGCACGGCGCAGCTTGGCGGCGGCGACCATCTTCATCGCCTTGGTGATCTTCTGCGTCGACTTCACCGAGCCGATGCGAAGCTTGAGGGCCTTAAGAGAAGCCATTTTCGTCCTTCAAAGGCCCCCGCCGAAGCGGGAGCCGAAGTTATTACGCGAACGTCTTGGCGAAGGCCTCGAGCGCTTCCTTGAGCTCTGCGCGGACATCGTCCTTGAGGTCCTTGCTCTCGCGGATCGCGCTGAGCACGCCGGCATGATTCGCGCGCATGTCGGCGAGCATCGCCGCCTCGTAGCGAACCACGTCCGAAGCCGCGATCGTATCGAGATAGCCCTGCGTACCAGCGAAGATCGACACGGTCTGCTCTTCGAACGGCAGCGGCGAGAACTGGGGCTGCTTGAGCAGCTCCGTCAGGCGCGCGCCACGGTTGAGAAGCTTCTGGGTCGAGGCATCGAGATCCGAGCCGAACTGCGCGAAAGCAGCCATTTCGCGATACTGGGCGAGCTCGAGCTTGATCGATCCGGCGACCTTCTTCATCGCCTTGGTCTGCGCGGCCGAGCCGACGCGGCTGACCGACAGGCCGACGTTGATCGCCGGGCGGATGCCCGCGAAGAACAGGTCGGTCTCGAGGAAGATCTGACCGTC
>SECS01000267.1 GCA_004211435.1 Novosphingobium sp.
AGATTTTGCGAGAGGCGTTTTCGCCGGGGGCCAAGGTCCAGCACGTTGCTCGGCGCTACGACATTTCTCGTAGCCTCATTTATCAGTGGCGGCGGACGGCTTTGCGCCGCGCGCAGGCAGCCTTTGCTCCTGCGGTGATCGATGATGCCGCGGAGCCGGCCGCTGTCCCCGTCGCTCCTAACGAAGCGGAGGCCGCGATCGTGCTGGAACTGACCGATGGTCGGCGGTTGCGGATTTCCGCATCAACGCCGCCGGCGTTAGCCGTGGCCGCGTTGAGGGCGATGCGATGATCCCTGCAGGCGCACGGGTGTGGATTGCGATGGGGCACACCGATATGCGTCGCGGGATGCAGAGCCTTGCTGCGATGGTGCAGCAGCACTTCCTGAAGGACCCGTTTGCCGGCGATCTCTGGGTCTTCCGGGGCCGCAGCGGCACGCTGGTGAAGATCATTTGGCATGATGGGATCGGCATGTCGCTCTACGCGAAGCGGCTCGAGAAGGGCCGCTTCATATGGCCCTCGGCGAAGGACGGTGTGGTGTCGCTGACGAGTTCACAGCTTGCCTGCTTGCTCGACGGGATCGACTGGAGGAACCCGCAATATTCCTGGCGTCCGCAAAGCGCCGGATAGCTTTGGATTAGCCCATTTTCGGCTTGCGCGTGAGCGGCGGCGATGATTCACTCAATGCCGTGGAAGCCGCCGTTTCGCCCCTTCCGAACAACATCGAAGCGCTTCAGGCGTTGCTCGCGATTGCGACCCAGAGAGCGGATGAAGCGGAGGCCGAACTGGCCAATGCCCGTGCTCGGGAGAGTGCCGCCGAAGCGATGATTGCGCATCTCAAGCTGCAGAACGCCAAGCTGCGGCGCGAGCAGTATGGCCCCAGCGCCGAACGCACCGAGCGACTGCTGGCGCAGATGGAGCTCGAGCTCGAAGATCTCGAAGCTGACGCGGCCGAGGACGAGCTCGCCGCCGAAGCTGCCGCGGCGAAGACGTCAACCATCACTGCGTTCGAGCGCAAGAAGCCGGTCAGGAAGCCGTTCCCTGATCACCTCCCGCGCGAACGCGTCGTGGTCCCTGCGCCGTGCTCGTGCCCGGCCTGCGGCGGCAACCGCCTGTCGAAGCTCGGCGAGGATGTGACCGAGACGCTCGAAGTGATCCCGCGCTCGTGGAAGGTGATCCAGACGGTGCGCGAGAAGTTCGCCTGCCGGGACTGCGAGAAGATCACCCAGCCGCCCGCGCCCTTCCACGTCACTCCGCGCGGTTGGGCCGGACCCAGCTTCCTCGCCATGCTGCTGTTCGATAAGTACGGCCAGCATCAGCCGCTTCACCGTCAGGCCGAGCGCTTTGCCAGCGAAGGCGTGCCGCTCAGCGTCTCGACGCTCGCCGACCAGATCGGCGCGGCCTGTCTCGCGCTGACGCCCATCTACCAGTTGATCGAGGCCCACACCCTGGCCGCCGAGCGCCTGCACGGCGACGACACCACCGTGCCGATCCTGGCCAAGGGCAAGACCGTCACCGGGCGATTGTGGGACTACGTTCGCGATGATCGGCCCTTTGGTGGCAATGATCCCCCTTCGGTCATCTTCTATTATTCGCGCGACCGGCGCGGCGATCACCCGAGGCACCATCTTGCTGCCTGGTCCGGGATTCTGCAGGCGGACGCCTATGGCGGCTACAACGAGCTATACGCTCCGAACCGGCAACCGGGGCAGATCCTCGAGGCTGGATGCTTCGCGCATGCCAGGAGAAAATTCTTCGAGCTGGCCGACGTCGATGGCGCGGCGCGCAAGAAGAGCCGCGGCGAGAAGGCCGGGCTCGTCTATCCGATCGCGCTCGAGGCCGTGCAGAAGCTCGATGCCCTGTTTGCGATCGAGCGCGGCATCAACGGCCAGAGCCCGGTCGAACGTTTCGCGGCCCGCCAGGAACTCAGCGCGCCGCTGATAGCCGAGCTCCACGAATGGCTGAACGCACAGCTCGCCCGAATCTCGCGCAACCACGATCTCGCCAAGGCGATCAACTACATGCTGCGCCGCTGGGGTGCGTTCACCCGCTTTCTCGACGACGGCAGAGTCTGCCTATCGAACAACGCCGCCGAACGATCGCTGCGCTGTGTACCCCTGGGACGAAAGTCGTGGCTATTCTGCGGCTCCGACCGCGGTGGTCAGCGGGCAGCGGTTGCGTTCTCGCTGATCCAGACCTGTCGCCTCAACGACGTCGATCCCCAGGCATGGCTCGCCGACGTGCTCGCCCGCATCGCCGACCATCCCATTAGCCGGATCAACGAATTGCTCCCGTGGAACTGGCGGACCGACAAGGTCGATCTCGCCGCCTGAGCTAACTTTGCCGCGGCCCTCGGCGTATGCTTAC
>SECS01000011.1 GCA_004211435.1 Novosphingobium sp.
GCGCTCGATATGCGCCACCCCGCGCATCAGGCGCTTCGTGGTCCGGTCGTGATCCCCCATGGGCGCAAGGCATAGCATGCCGCCGGCCTAGCGCGGCAAGGCCCTGCCCGTTTGACCGCGCTTGCTGAAATCAGACCTTGCCGATCGAACGCAGGTAGTCGTCGCGGACCTGGCCGAACAGCTCGTTCTGCTTGAGCGTCTCACCCGCGGTAACGCCGCCGTCGACCGCGATGATCTGGCCGGTGACATGCGCGGCGCGGTCGCTCGCGAGGAACATCGCCATGTTGCCGATATCGCGCGGATCGCCGGTGTGCTTGAGCGGCTGGGTCACCAGCCGCGCGGGCTCGATCGCCGCGATCAGGCCTTTCATCTCCTCATCGCTGAGCCCGGGGATCGGCAGCGAATTCATCCGCGTCGGGATGCCGCCCGGGGCGATCGCGTTGACGCGGATGCCGTATTCGCCGAGGTCGACCGCGGCGCAGCGGGTGAACACGTTGATCCCCGCCTTCGAGGCGCGATAGGTCGGGATCGCATAGCTCGGCTCGAGCGCGGCGATCGAGCTGGTGTTGATGATCGAGCCCCTGCCCTTGGTCCGCATATGAAGCCCGGCGAAGCGGGTGGCATGCATGACGCTGGCCAGGTTGGTGTTCATCACCGCGTCGAAATCGTCGAAGCCGTCGTCGAGCAGGCGCTGGTGGAAGGCACCGGGCATGCCCGCATTGTTGAACAGGACGTCGAGGTCGCCGAATTCGGTGATCGCGAACCGGATCAGCGCCCGCAGATCATCCTTGCGCGCGACGTCGGTCCGCAGGAACCGCGCGTTGCCGCCGAGCGACCGGGCCAGCGCCTCGCCCGCCTCGACGTCGAGATCGGCGATGACGACCCGCGCGCCCTCCTCGGCGAAGACCTCGACCGCGCCGCGACCGATGCCGTGAGCGCCGCCGGTGACGATCGCCACCTTGCCGTCGAGTTCCTGCGCCATCCGTCTCTCCCGTCTTGTGCGGACGGACTATGGCGGCCGGTGGTCAGGCGCGCCAAGACCCCACGAAGAAGCCGTCCATGCCCCCTGCAGCCATGCCGGGATCGGTGCGCAGCCAGCCTTCGGGCGTGCTCGCGAAGCCGGTCAGGTCGATCGGCTCCGGCGCGAGCGTTACCTTCGCGGCCTGATCTTCGCCTTCCTCGCGCTCGAGCGAGCAGACCGCATAGACCAGCCGCCCGCCGGGCTTGAGCCAGCCGGCCGCGCGTTCGAGCAAGGCGGCCTGGAGCTCGGCCATCTCGGCGATCTGGCGCGGGCCTATGCGGTGGAGCACGTCGGGATGGCGGCGGCAGGTGCCGGTCGCGGTACAGGGCGCATCGAGCAGCACGGCGTCGAACATTTCGGCCGGTTCCCACTTGAGCGCATCGGCGACCACGACCTCGGCCGTCAGCCCGGTACGGTCGAGGTTCTGGCGCAGCCGCTCGAGCCGCTTGTCGCTGATGTCGAGCGCCGTGACCTGCCAGCCCGCCGCGGCGAGTTGCAGCGTCTTGCCGCCCGGCGCGGCGCAGAGGTCGAGAACGCGGCGTCCCTCGCCCGCGCCCAGAATGCGCGCCGGCAGGCCGGCGGCGAGGTCCTGCACCCACCAGGCGCCATCCGCGAAACCTGCGATATTCTCGATCGCCTCGCCGCGCGGCAGCCGGACATGGCCGGGCGTTAGCGAGACGCCGCCGAGCCGTTCCGCCCATTGCCCGGTCTCGGCCGGATCGCGCAGCGTCAGATCGAGCGGCGGCGGCTCAGCCAGCGCCGCGGCGATCGCCGGGCCGCGCTCGCCCCAGCGCGCAGCGACCCGCTCGGGCAGGGTCGGCGCATCGGGCAGGCGCGCTTCGCGCTTGTTCAAGGTCGAGAACACGCCGTGCGCCAACCGCTTCGGGCCGCCCGTCAGCAAGGGGAGCGCCGTGGCGATGATGGCGTGGGGCGGCGTATCCAGCCGCAACCATTGCGCCAGCATCAGCCGCAGCACCGCGCGCGGCTTGGCGTCTTCGGGCAGGACCTGCTGCGTGGCGCTGTCGATCAGCGCATCGAGATCGATCAGCCAGCGCAGCGTCTCGGCGGTGATTGCGCGCGCCAGGGCGCGATCGGCATCGCCACGCACGTTCTGCAAGGCGTTGTGCGTCGCCTGGTCGAGCGTCTCGCCGCGGCGCAGGACGGCATCGAGCAGACGGAGCGCGGCGGCGCGCGCCGGTAATCCGGGAATATCCATCGCCGGCCCCTAATGCAGATTGCATCGGGGGACCAGCCGTCCCACATGAGCCTGATGACCGAGCGAGCGACCAAACGACCCGAAGGCTTCGAGAAGCCCGCGAATTGGACCAACGAACCGGCTCCCGAACCCGAAAAGCCGAAGACCGACGACGATCCCGACGGTCTCGCCCCCACGCGCTATGGCGACTGGGTGCGGAACGGTATCGCCGTCGATTTCTGACGCCCGGCGGAAGGCGAAATGCGCCTGTCCTACAGCTCGCGTTTCCCCCAGGATCACCGGTACCTTGGCGTTGCCGCGCGGGGGGCGTTGAGGTTCGATTTTTCGATAAGGTGACGGAAAGCGGCGCAAGGTGCCCCAAAACGGCGTCACTTTCGTCACCTTTGTCACCTTGAGCGAGCCCTCGGCCGATCTTCCCATGATCAGGGCAGGATATCGATCACGGTTCCATCCGGCACCGCGCTCCACAGCACTTCGATCTCGTCGTCGCTGAGCGCGATGCAGCCGTCGGTCCAGTCGCCGGGCACCCGGTCGCCGTTTTCCCCACCCACCCAGTCGTTGGGCTGGCCGTGAATGAAGATCAGCCCGCCGGGGCTGCGCCCCCGCGCCCGCGCATAGGCGACGTCGGCCGCGTTCGGATAGGATATGTGCAGCGACAGGTAGTAGCTGCTGTTCCGGTTGCCATAGTCGATCGTGTAGCGCCCCTCGGGCGTGCGTTCATCGCCCTGGAAGCGCTTGTGGCCCTGCGGCGCATCGCCGAGCTGGATGCCGGTGATCGTGTAGACCAGCCGGCCGCCGGCATAGAGCTCGATCACCCGCTCAGCCTTGCGCACGACGACCTGCTCGATCGTCGGTAGCCGGAGCGGCACCTCCGCCCCCGCCGCGCCGGTCAGCAAGCTGAGACCGATCGCAGCGAGGCGGAGCGCCTTCATCGCATCAATCCACGAAGGGGTCGCGCACGAGGATCGTATCCTCGCGCTCGGGGCTGGTCGAGACCAGCGCCACCGGGGTCTGGATCAGCTCCTGCACGCGCTGGATGTACTTGATCGCCTGCGCGGGAAGGTCGGCCCAGGAGCGGGCGCCGGCGGTGGTGCCTTCCCAGCCGTCCATTTCCTCGTAGATCGGCTCGACGTTGGCCTGGTCGGCGGCGTGGCTCGGGAAGAAGTCCAGAACCTTGCCGTTGAGGCGATAGCCCGTGCAGATCTTCACGGTCTCGAAGCCGTCGAGCACATCGAGCTTGGTCAGGGCTATGCCGGTCACGCCCGAGATCGCGCAGGACTGGCGCACGAGCACCGCATCGAACCAGCCGCAGCGACGCTTGCGGCCGGTGACCGTGCCGAATTCGTGGCCGCGCTCGCCCAGGCGCTGACCGGTCTCGTCCTCGAGCTCGGTCGGGAACGGGCCCGAGCCGACGCGCGTGGTATAGGCCTTGACGATGCCGAGCACGAAGCCGGTCGCGCTGGGGCCGAGCCCCGAGCCCGAGGCGGCGGTACCGCTGACCGTGTTCGAGCTGGTGACGAAGGGGTAGGTGCCGTGGTCGACGTCGAGCAGCACGCCCTGCGCGCCCTCGAACAGGATGCGCGCGCCGGCCTTGCGGACGGTGTTGAGGCGGCTCCACACCGGCTCGGCGAACTGCAGCACCGACGGCGCGATCTCGCGCAGCGACGCCAGCAGCGCCTCGCGATCGACCGGCGGCTGGCCGAAGCCCGCGCGCAGCGCGTCGTGGTGCGCGCAAAGCCGGTCCAGCTGCGAATCGAGCGCGTCGAGGTGCGCGAGGTCGCAGACGCGGATCGCGCGGCGGCCGACCTTGTCCTCGTAGGCCGGGCCGATGCCGCGGCCGGTCGTGCCGATCTTGCCAGCGCCGGCGGCATTCTCGCGCATGACGTCGAGCTCGCCGTGGATCGGCAGGATCAGCGGGCAATTGTCGGCGATCGCGAAGTTCTCGCGGCTGATCGTCACGCCCTGGCCCTCGAGCTTGGCGATCTCGCTCTTGAGGTGCCACGGATCGAGCACCACGCCGTTGCCGATGATCGACAGCGTGCCGCGCACGATGCCCGAGGGCAGCAGGCTGAGCTTGTAGACCTGCTCGCCGACCACGAGCGTGTGGCCGGCATTGTGGCCGCCCTGGAAACGGACGACGGCGTCGGCGCGGCTGGCCAGCCAGTCGACGATCTTGCCTTTGCCCTCGTCGCCCCACTGGGCGCCGATCACGGTTACGTTAGCCATGGATAGAGTCCTCCACCCTGCCAGGAAGATCCGCAAGCGCCCTTCGACAGGACTCGACGCCGGGATGGGACAGGTGAGCCAGCGGCCCAATGCGGGGCGCGGCCTACTTGTGACAGTTCGAGGCGTCAAGGTCCAAAGCCATGGCGGCCCGGACAGTTCATCGCCGGTTAGGGCAGACTGTGTGCAATAGGGCGCGCAAGCGGGGAGCGAACGCATGAACAAGACCTTGGCCGTAGCCCTATTCGCACTGGTGGCGGCCTCCGTCCCAGCAGACGCGCAGCGCCTGCGCGATCGACTCGCGCGTGGCGAGGCACCCGCGGCCGATCGCACGATCGCCTATGGCAGCGACCCACAGCAGAAGCTCGACCTCTGGCGCGCGAAGGGCGTCACCGGGCCCGCCCCGCTGGTCCTGTTCGTCCACGGCGGCGGCTGGCAGCGCGGCAGCAAGGACAACGCCACCGGTCGCGCCAAGGCGACCCACTATCCGCACTCCGGCTATGCCTTCGCCTCGATCGACTATCGCCTCGTGCCCGAGGCCACGGTCGAGCAGCAGGCGCAGGACGTCGCCCAGGCGCTGAAGGCCGTGCTCGACCAGGCCGCAGCGCTCGGCGTCGACCGTCGGCGCGTCGTGCTGATGGGCCACAGCGCGGGCGCCCACCTCGTCGCCCTGGTCGGCACCGACGAGCGCTATCTGCGCGCGGCCGGCCTGTCCTTCGCCGACCTTGCGGGCGTGATCCCGATCGACGGCGCCGCCTACGACGTCGCCGCGCAGATGGCCGATGCCGGCCGCTTCATGCAGGCCACCTACGAGCAGGCCTTCGGCACCGAGACCGAGCGTCAGCGCCGGCTCTCGCCCACGCTCCACGCCGGAACGCCCAACGCGCCGCGGTTCCTGCTCCTGCATGTCGAGCGCGACGACGGGACAAGGCAGGCGCAGGGCCTCGCCACCGCCCTGCGCACGGCCGGGACCGAGGTGGAGGTCCAGGCCCTCCCCGGCACCGGCCTGAGGGGGCACATGGAGATCAACCGCCGGCTCGGCGATCCCGCCTATGCCGCGACGCCGGTGGTCGACGCCTGGCTCAAGCGGGTGTTTGCGCGCTGACGGGCTCTGGAAGGTTGTAGAACCCGCGCACCGAGACGATCCGGCCCTCGGCGTCGAAGCGGAACTGGTCGACGATCGGAGACAGACCTCGGCGTCGATCGGGCGGTCCCATCTCGCAGGCGAGGATCGCCAGAGCCTCGCTGCCGCAGACGATCACCGTATCGGTCAGCCATATCCTGACCGCGTTGCGGACGATGTCGTACCAGATCGGCCCGACGACCTGATCCTTGCCGCGGACCTGGCGGATGCCGACAGGGTCCTCGTAGACTACGTCCTCGGCATAGAGCGCGGCCCAGGCCTCGGCATCCTGCTCGGACTGCGCGCGGCAATAGGCCTCGATCGCGGTGACGATCTCCGCGCGACCGGTCATGGCTGCCCCCAGAGCATGCCCCAGACGTGCGGCCCGCCGTCGGGAATGTCGAACTCGTCGATGACCTGGAAACCGACATGCCGGTAATAGCCGAAATTGTCGGGATTCATGACCTCGACGTAGACCGGCATGCCCGCCGCCTGAGCAAGTGCCAGGCCCGAGCGGACGATGGCCCCGCCGAGCCCCGTTCCCTGCGCCGCGGGACGGACTCCGATGAACTGCAGATACCACCAGTCGAAATCGGCCGGCTGGTGCGCCCGGAGCGTCGCGCCCATGAGCTGCGAGTGCTCGGCGCCGGCGCTGAAGGCTCGTGCCATGGCCGTGCGCCAGGGCGCCATCTCGTGAGGCTCGGGATGAATCCGCCCCGGTTGCCGCCACAGCGAGACCGCATCGCTCGCTTCGGAGCGCAATGCCAGGCCTTGCAGCATCGTGCCACCGACGATCGGCTCGAAGAAAAAGGGCAACCGCGCGATCCGGTCCGCGCGATCGGGCCATATCCAGGCCAGGCCGGGATCGTCGGCGAAGGCCTCGCAAAACGATCGCACCATGGCATCCGCATCGCGCGCTTCCGCGCGGGACATCGTCGTTTGCATCAAGCCTCTCCCAAAGCTCGTTCGAGAACAATGTTCTCAATTCGGTCTAACCGAGCCGGCGCGGGAGGTAAAGCGGTGTAATCGGGATTTTGCCGCGCTTAGAGCGCGATGGCCTCGCTACCGCCCAGGCGATGCGTGCAGCCGAGCGCACGGGCATCGTCGCCCTCGCCCAGCGCCGCGACCGTGCGCCAGCCGATCGCGCGCAGGCGCGCCGCGGCCTCGACGTCGTGGCCGAGCGGCAGGAACAGCGTGTCGCGCCTTGGCTCGATCGCGGCAAGCGCATCGATCAGCGGATCGGGGTAGAGCGAGAAGCCCGTCGCGGCCTCGTCCTGGCCCGCATGCTTGGTCAGGATGCGATAGGTGCCGCCGCGGCCCAGCACGCCCGAGACGCCCTCGGCATAGATCGTGAAACCGAACCACGACTGATACTCGAAACCATGACGCTCCGAGGGATCGAGCGTGACGCGCGCCAGGCCCGAAACCCGAGCGGCGATCTCCCGCAGACCCAGGATGCGGCTGGCAAGCGCGCCGCCGGCATCGATCGCCGCCAAGCGCTCTATCGCGGTGTCGAACGGCCCGATAGCGGTCAGCAACGGCAGATAGGCCTCGCCGCCGGCCGCGACGAGTCCGCCGGCGTCCTTGGCGTCGAGCTCACGGCGGACCGCTTCGATCCGGTCGGCCGGCAGGGGCAGCGCCTTCTCGGCCAGGGTGTCGACGAGATCGGGCAAGGTAAAGTCGACCGATACGCCCTGGGCACCTGCGGCGACCAGAGTCTCGATCGCCATGGCGACGAGTTCGGCAGCAGCGGCCACCGAATCGCTGCCGATCAGTTCGGCGCCGAGTTGCAGGCGCTCGCGCGTGGGATCGAGTCCATCGCCCTTGATCGTGACGACCTGACCCGCATAGCAGAGCCGCAGCGGCCGCGCGGCGCCGGCCAGGCTGGTGGCCGCGATCCGACCGACCTGTGGCGTGATGTCCGAACGCAGCGCCAAAGTCCGCAGGCTCGCCGGATCGACGAAGCGGAACATGCGGCGTGGCTGGACACCCTCCATGCGGCTCGCCAGCGACTTCTCGAACTCGATCGAAGGCGGCTGCACCCGGTCGTAGCCGTGGCTCTCGAGCACGTCGATCGCTGCGCGCGTCGCGCGTGCTGCCACCGCGGCACTGCGCGGCAGCCGGTCCTCGAGCCCTTCGGGCAGCAGATCGCGGTCGGTGTCTTCCATAGCGCTCGCCGGTTGGCGGGCATCGCCGCCGAAGTCAATGATATCGGCGCGCGCCCGAACGGACCGATCGCGCCTTCGCAAATAGATCGCGAACGATACCTTATAATATAAATCCTGACGATAAGCGGGTCGCTCAAATGAAATTACCAAGGCATCTGCGATCTTATAAATGAACCCCCGCCGTGGGGGCGGCCTGACGAATATTGCGTGCTCCCCATGCGAAGGGGAAATTCATGTTCATCAAGTCGATCCGATCGAAAGCGGCCCGCTGGGCACTGTATGCCGGCATTGCACAGATCCTGACCACGCCGACATTCGCCGCGACTGTAACCGGCAGCCTTGACGACACGGGAAGCGAAGCCGATTCCGCGTCGCGCCCGGATCAGGAGATCGTCATCACCGGTCGACGCGACGAGCGTCAGTCCGAAGTGCAGCGGACACCGCTGGCGATCTCGTCGCTCGAAGGCGCCCGGCTCGAACAGTCGGGCATCACCGCGGTGCGCGAGCTCGACAACATCGTACCCAACCTGATCCAGGCCCGCACGGTGGTTTCCTACGTCAACGCACGCTTCTTCCTGCGCGGCGTCGGCGAGCCCGACGAGCAGGGCGAGCCTTCGGTGCCGATCTACGTCGACGGGATCTACATTCCCAAGACTCTCGGCTCGCAATCCGAGCTGCTCGACATCGACAGGGTCGAGGTTTTCCGCGGCCCGCAGGGCCAGGCCTTCGGCCATACCGCCGCCGGCGGCGCCATCGTCATCTCGACGACCGTGCCCGACGAGACACCCAAGCTGCGCGCCACCGCCTCCTACGGCAACTACAACGACTGGCGCCTCGGCCTCGCCACCTCGGGACCGATCGGCAAGGATCTCTTCGCTTCACTCGCGGTCGGCTACCACAGCCGCGACGGCCTCGACCGGCATCTGGTGACCGGCAAGGGCGTCAACACGATCGATCACCTCGAAGGCCGCGCCAAGCTGCGCTGGGTGCCCGACGACAAGCTCGACATCCAGCTCTCGCTCTATGGCATCCGCGACCGATCGAGCGCGCGCGGCGTGCAGAACCTGCTGTTCGACGATCGCGACGCGCGCAACCAGCTCTATCCGGCCCAGAAATTCGACCAGCTGACCGGCAATCTCAAGATCGCCTACGACATCGACGATCACCTGCAACTGCAGTCGCTGACCGGCGCCTATGGCTGGCAGCAGATCGTCCTGTTCGACAACGTCGGCGAATTCTACGGCCGCGGCAGCCAGTGGGTCGACTATCAGGACCGCACCTACCAGGAAGAGCTCAAGCTGACCGGAACCTACGACCGGTTCCAGTTCACCACAGGCCTCTATTACTACCATGAATGGTGGTACACCAATCGCCGCGCCAATACGGCCGCGGCTTTCGTCAGCGGCACGACTTCGATCGCCAGCAGCAACGTCCGCAGCCAGGTCCGCTATCGCCCGGTCTATTCGCTGATCAAGCAGAAGACCGACAACTATGCCTGGTACGGTGAAGGCAAGTTCGAGCCGGTACCCGCGCTGACCTTGACCGCCGGCCTGCGCCTGAACCACGAATGGCACGAGAACGACAACACCCTGTCGAACCTCTCCGCCACCACCGCCACGGCCGACAACTTCGTGCAAGTGCTGTTCAGCGATCCCACCGACGTGATCTGGTCGGTCAAGCCGAGCCGTAGCTGGACCACCTGGCAGCCGCGCTTCTCGATCGACTACAAGTTCACCCCCGACGTCATCGGCTATGCCACCTATTCGCGCGGCACCAAGTCGGGCGGCTACGAATTCCGCGCGCAGACGCCCACCGCCGCCGGCGCGCGCCAGGCGCTTCTGCCGATCAATCCCGAGAAGGTCACGAATTACGAGATAGGTCTCAAGACCAAGTGGTTCGACGGGCGCGTCACCGCGAACCTCACGGGCTTCTACCTGACCTTCGACGACATCCAGATCACCACGACCGACAGCAATCCGCCCGATGGCTCGAGCCCGATCACGCGGCGCTTCAACGCCGGTCGCGGATCGGCCCGCGGGGTGGAGTTCGAAGGCCAGGTGATCCCCGCCGAGGGCCTCGTCTTCGACCTGCAGGGCAGCTATCTCAAGACGCGGCTCGACCGGTACATCGGCGGCGCCAACGTGCCGACGATCATCCCGGCCAACGCCTATTTCCCCAACGGCGCCACGATCAACAGCAACCCCTTCGTCGGCGCGCCGCTGGTCTATGCGCCCGAGTGGTCGGGCCGCGCCTCGGTCACCTGGGACCTGCCGCTAGCGCTTCCGGGCAATCTCGTCGTCAATGCCGACCTCAACTACCAGAGCGAGTCCTATTCGAGCGGCAATGCCGCGATCACATCGCTGATCCCCGGGCAGACCTTCGTCAACGCGCGGCTAGCCTATACCACCAAGGACGAACGCTGGACCGCCTCGGTCACCGCGCGCAACCTGTTCAACAAGCAGTACGCGAATAACCCCGGCTACACGGTGGATGGAAATTCGGGCGCGGCGCGGCTGCCCGCCTGGCGGACCGCGAACTACAACGATCCGCGGACCGTGCTGTTCACCATCGCCTACAAGCGATAGCGACGCAAAAAGGCCGGCGCATCCGATGGGATGCGCCGGCCTTTTCCGTAACGTCTAACCGATCGCGGCGATCAGAACGCCAGCGCCATCACGCGCTTGACGCCCGGCAGCTTGCAGGCCTGATCGAGCACAGCGGCCGGAACCGCGCTGTCGACCGAGGTCAGCAGCACCGCCTCGCCGCCCGCTTCACGACGGCCGAGGTTGAACGTGCCGATGTTGATGCCGTTCTCGCCGAGCAGCGTGCCGATACGGCCGATGAAGCCGGGCGCGTCCTCGTTGACGATGTACATCATCGGACCGGCCAGTTCGGCCTCGACCTTGATGCCGAACAGCTGGACGAGGCGCGGCTCGGAATTGTTGAACAGCGTGCCGGCCACCGAACGCTCGCCCTCTTCGGTCTTCACCGAAACGCGGATCAGCGTGTGGTAGTCACCCTCGCGCTCGGTCTTGATCTCGCGCACTTCCATGCCGCGCTCCTTGGCGAGGAACGGCGCATTGACCATGTTCACGCTGTCCGACTGGACGCGCAGGAAACCCGCCAGAACGGCCGCGGTGATCGGCTTGATGTTCAGCTCGGTCGCGGCGCCCTCGGTGTGGATCGAGATGCGCGGGATCGAACCCGTGGTGAGCTGGCCCACCAGCGAACCCAGCTTCTCGGCCAGCGCCATATAGGGCTTGAGCTTGGGCGCTTCCTCCGCGCTCAGGCTCGGCATGTTGAGCGCGTTGGTGACGCCGCCGTTGACCAGATAGTCGGCCATCTGCTCGGCCACCTGCAGCGCGACGTTGACCTGGGCTTCGTTGGTCGAGGCGCCCAGGTGCGGCGTCGCCACGAAGTTGGGCGTGCCGAACAGCGGGTGCTCCTTGGCGGGCTCGGTGACGAACACGTCGAGCGCGGCGCCGGCGACATGCCCGCTGTCGAGCGCATCCTTGAGCGCCGCCTCGTCGATCAGGCCGCCGCGCGCGCAGTTGACGATGCGCACGCCCTTCTTGGTCTTGGCGAGGTTTTCCTTCGAGAGGATGTTGCGCGTCTGGTCGGTCAGCGGCGTGTGCAAGGTGATGAAGTCGGCACGATCGAGCAGCTGGTCGAGCTCGACCTTCTCGACGCCCATGTCGACGGCGCGCTCGGGGCTGAGGAACGGATCGAAGGCAACGACCTTCATGCGCAGCCCCAGGGCACGATCGGCGACGATCGAGCCGATGTTGCCCGCACCGATCAGGCCCAGCGTCTTGCCGGTCATCTCGACGCCCATGAAGCGGTTCTTTTCCCACTTGCCCGCCTGGGTCGACAGGTCGGCCTCGGGCAGCTGGCGGGCGAGCGCGAACATCAGTGCGATGGCGTGTTCGGCGGTGGTGATCGAATTGCCGAAGGGCGTGTTCATCACCACGATGCCCTTGGCCGAGGCGGCCGGGATGTCGACGTTGTCGACGCCGATGCCGGCACGGCCGATGACCTTGAGGTTGGTCGCGGCGTCGATGATTTCCTGCGTCGCCTTGGTCGAGCTACGGATCGCGAGGCCATCGTACTGGCCGATGATCGCCTTCAGCTCTTCGGGGGTCTTGCCGGTGATCTCGTCGACTTCGCAGCCGCGCATGCGGAAGATCGCGGCGGCATTGGGGTCCATCTTGTCGGAAATCAGGACTTTGGGCTTGGTCATGTCAATGTTCCTTCGTCACCCCGGACCTGATCCGGGGTCCCGCTTGTCGGCGCGGGCGAGGTGAGGAAGCGGGACCCCGGCGCAAGGCCGGGGTGACGCCAATCTTACTTCTTGAGGCTCGCGTAGGCCCAGTCGAGCCAGGGGCCGAGCGCTTCGATATCGGCGGTGTCGACCGTGGCGCCGCACCAGATGCGCAGGCCCGCAGGAGCATCGCGATAGCCGGCCACGTCATAGGCCGCGCCTTCCTTCTCGAGCAGTCCGGCGAACTGTTTGATGAAGTCGGCGTCGGCGCCTTCGACGGTCAGGCAGACCGAGGTCTTCGAGCGGATGGCTTCGTCCTCGGCGAGATGGCCGAGCCATGAGCGCTCGGTGACGATCTTGTCGAGCGCGGCGGCATTGGCGTTCGAGCGCGCCTGCAGCCCTTCGAGACCGCCGAGACCCTTGGCCCATTCGAGCGCGAAGATCGCGTCTTCGACCGCGAGCATCGACGGGGTGTTGATCGTCTCGCCCTTGAACACGCCCTCGGCGAGCTTGCCCTTCGAAACGAGGCGGAACACCTTGGGCAGCGGCCAGGCGGGGGTGTAGCTTTCGAGGCGCTCGACCGCACGGGGGCCGAGGATCAGCACGCCGTGACCGCCCTCGCCGCCCAGAACCTTCTGCCAGGAGAAGGTGGCGACGTCGATCTTCGCCCAGTCGATGTCGTAGGCGAAGACCGCCGAGGTCGCGTCGGCGAAGGTCAGGCCTTCGCGATCGGCGGGGATCCAGTCGGCGTTCGGCACGCGCGCGCCCGAGGTCGTGCCGTTCCAGGTGAACAGGACGTCGGTGGTGAAGTCGACCTGGCTCAGATCGGGGACCTGGCCGTAGTCGGCACGGATCACCGTGGGATCGAGCTTCAGCTGCTTGGCGGCATCGGTGACCCAACCTTCACCGAAGCTTTCCCAGGCCAGCGTGGTCACGCCGCGCGCGCCCAGCATCGTCCACATCGCCATTTCGAAGGCGCCCGTGTCCGAACCGGGCACGATGCCGATGCGGTGGGTATCGGGCAGCTGCAGCACTTCGCGCATCAGGTCGATCGCGTATTGCAGACGCGTCTTGCCGATCTTGGCGCGGTGCGAGCGGCCCAGCGATTCGGTGGCGAGTTTTTCGGGGGCGTATCCGGGCGGCTTGGCGCAGGGACCGGAAGAGAAGAACGGGCGCGCAGGCTTGCGCGCCGGGTACGTTACGTCAGACATTTAAGTCTCTCCTTGCAGAGAGCACGCGCGGCGTTGGGACCGCGTGGCCCGGCGCCGCGTTTAGAGGCACGAGGGCGCAAGTCAAGTCATGCGCACAAGTTCTGCCGGGAACTCATCCGCATCCCGCCTGCAGGCAACGGTTCGCCGCAACGTCAATATCTTATTAACCACGATCGCGGAAATTCCCTGCGTCATGCGGCGAATTCTCTCTCTTCTTCCGCTTCTCGCAGTCCTTGGCGGCTGCATGGACATTCCGCAGGCTTCGGCGCCCAAGCGCCAGGCGGTGCGGCAATCGACGCAGAGCTTCACGCCGCGCCCCGAGGCGCGCCAGTGTCTCGCGAGCCTGGGCATGACCAAGGCCAGCTTCACGCCGCTGCCCGACCAGTATTTCGGCGCCGGCTGTTCGACCGTGAACACCGTGCGGCTCGCCAGCCTGCAGGGCGACAATGCGGCTTTCGCGCTGTCCAACCTCGGCCCGGTCGCCTGTCCTCTGGCCAACACCTTCGCCGCCTGGGCGCGCTTCGGCGCCGATCGCGCGGCCCGCCAGATCCTCGGCTCTGCCCTGGTGCGGATCGAGACGATGGGCTCCTACAATTGCCGCAATGTCGCCGGGTCGAGCCGGCGCTCCGCCCATGCCACGGCCGAGGCGATCGACGTATCCGCCTTCGTCCTTGCCGACGGCCGCCGGATCAGCGTGCTCGACGACTGGCGCGGCGGCTCACCCGCCGAACGCCAGTTCCTCCAGACCGTCCACGCCAGCGCCTGCAAGCGCTTCGGCACGACGCTGGGCCCGAACTACAACGCGGCCCATGCCAACCATTTCCACGTCGAACTGAGCGGCAGCAGCTTCTGCCGCTGATACGAAAAAGCCCCCTCCCGACAGGGAGAGGGCTGATCGCGTTCCAGCCTTTCGGCGTGGATCAGAACGGCAGGTTGTAGAACCGCACCGGGTTGTCCTGCAGAACCTTCTTGGCGGTCGCCTTGTCGTAGCCCGCGAAGACGTCCTTCAGGTGCTCCTGCACGCCCGGATAGAGCGAGGTCGGGTGCGGGAAGTCGGTTTCGAACATGACGTTGTCGACGCCGATCGTCTCGAGCAGCAGCTTGGGACCGACCTTCTCGAACCAGAAGCTGCACATGAACTGGTCGTGGAAATATTCCCACGGGCGGCGCTGCAGCGTCTTCGAGAAGCGCGGCAGCATCTCGTTGAACTGGTGTTCGAGCGCTTCGACCGCGAAAGGCACCCAGCCCATGCCGCTCTCGATCAGGCCGATCTTGAGCTTGGGGTACTGGTCGAGACGGCCCGAGACCATCCAGTTGCCGAGCGTGGCGGCGTTGCCGATCGAGAACATCGTCGCGACGACCGACAGCGTCTGTTCGAACTGGAAGCCTTCCCAGGTCAACGTGTTGGGATCGACTGCCGAGTTGAGGTGGAAGTTCAGCGAGGTTCCGGTCGACTCGCACATTTCGAGCACGCCATCCCAGTAGTCGTGGCTAAAGCTGGGCACGCCGACGCGCTCGGGCGTGTCGGGCAGGACCAGGCCCTTGAGGCCCATGTCGATACAACGACGCAGTTCCGTTTCCATGTCCTTCTTGTTCCAGAAGGGCAGATGGATCATGTTGAAGATGCGCTGGCCGCTCTCTTCCTGGAAATCGCGCGAGGCGTCGTTGTAGAGCTGGACGATCGTCTTCGCGAGATCGAGATCGCCGAGGCTCATCAGCGAACCGGCCTGGGTGACGCCCGAATTCTGGAAGGCGATCTGGGCGTAGATGCCCATGTCGTCCATCGCCTGGAGGCGTTCCTTGACGAGGTGGCCGCCGGGATGCGCCTGCTCGAGCTTCGGGAAGGCCAGGCGGCCGAGCAGCTTGTTCTTGTCGGCGCGGATGACGTTGCCGCCCATCGAACCGAAGTTGCGGTCGCCGACATACCAACGCTCGACGCCGTCCGCATCCAGCTTCACGTGGGGGACCTTGTCCTTCAGCGCCGCGGGTGCGCGGCTGGTGAAGAGGTCGGGCGCCTCGGTGATGTGGGTGTCGCAGTCGACGATCTTGATGCCGGCGAACTCGGGGAACAGACCGCCCGACTGGGTGGCATAGTCCACTTCGCGGATCACGCCGCCTTCGGTGTAACCTTCGGCAGACCAGTATTTCCTGGCGTTCTGCGCAATCTCCTGAGTGTCGACATCATCGGCCATGACCGTTCTCCCGGAATGAGGAATTAATGGGGTCCATGTCGCAGTCCGGCGCCGCGATTTCAATGGACATGCCAACGCCGAAGCGATGATTCACCGCCGTGGACAGGTAAAATGCTCTATGGAGCGGCGTGATGAAACCCGACTCCCGCCGCTCCGCCCCCGCGACCCAGCGCAATCGCGACCCGATTCTCGACGTGCTCCGAACACTCCTGCCCGAGACCGGGCTGGCGCTGGAGGTCGCAAGCGGCACGGGCGAGCACGTGATCCATTTCGCGCGGGCCTTTCCCTATCTGCGCTGGCAGCCGAGCGATCCTACTCCCGACGCGCGTGCTTCGATCGCCGCCTGGACGGAGACGAATGGCCTGATGAACGTGCTGCCGCCGCTCGATCTCGATGCCGCAGCCGATGCCTGGCCGGTCGCGAGCGCTGACGCCTTGCTATGCATCAACATGATCCACATCAGCCCCTGGGAAGCCACGGAGGGAATGATGCGCGGCGCAGGACGCCTGCTGAACGCCGGGCAGCCGGTCTATCTCTACGGCCCCTATCGCCGCGCCGATCGTCCGCTCGCACCGAGCAACGCCGCTTTCGACGCCGATCTCAAACGACGCGACTCGCGATGGGGCCTGCGCGAGCTCGATGACGTGGTAACCTGCGCCGAAGCCGAGGGGCTTGCGCTCGAAGCCGTGATCGAAATGCCGGCGAACAATCTCTCGGTGATCTTCCGCAAGCGCTAGCGCCTCGTCGCGCGCGGAACTCCGTTCATCCTGGTTTGCAATTTGATGAACAGGTGGCTCCGTAGCCGTTCAGGCGAGTCGAACGATAAGCTCCTCAACGACCGCACAAACGTGGAGGATCTTATGCGTAAGCTCATTCTTGGTGCAGCGATGGCCGCGCTGCTTTCCCCGCTCGCCGCTACGGCGGCCTCGGCCCAGCCCTATGGCTACGGATATCGCGGCGGCAGCAACGAAGTGCGCCGCGAGGTGCGCGAGTGCCAGCGCGAGTTGCGCCGCGCCGATAGCCGCCGCGAATACGAGCGCGAACGCCGCGAATGCCGTCGCGAGATTTCGCAGGCTCGCCGCGAAGTCCGTCGCGATCATCGCGACTGGCGCCGCGATCGCGACCGGTACGGTTATGGCTACAGCAACAACAACGGTTACTATCGCGGCTGGTAAAGCCGCATGACGCAGAGGCCGGAGCGATGCTCCGGCCTTTTTGTCAGAACACCAAGGCCGCGCCTTGGGCGCCGGCCAGAACCTTGCCCGCATCGATCAGCGACTGCTCGGCGGTCAGGAAGTGGGCGTTGCCGGCCTGGATGTCGCGGACGGTCCGCTGGATACGGCTGCCGTTGCGCACCGCATGCGTCGTGCAGGACGCGAAGGCCCTCTGCGCCACCCGCGTCGCAACCACGAAGGCGTGACTGGTCGACAGGCGGCCATCGAGCCGCAGATCGTCGACCAGTGCTTCGCCAGCGAGCGCGGCGGCGTACAACCTCGCGAACGTTCCGCGGAACCAGGCTTCGGCCGCGCGGAGATCGGCGCACGCCACGGCGAAGTCGCGCTGGAAGGCCTCGCTCTCGGACATCGGCTTGCCGTTGCCACGCGGCTTGCCCTTGGCGAAGGCCAGCCATTCGTCGAGCGCGCGCCGCGCCGCGCCGATCGCGAAAGCGCCGTGCGAGATGCAGGGCAGCGCCATGAAGCCCATGCGATAGAGCGCGCCGCCGCGGCGATGCAGGGGCGCCGCCGTGTTGTGGAAGAAGTCCTCGTGGAGGAGCTGCTCGGCCACTTCGAAATCGTAGGAGCCGGTGCCGCGCAGGCCGATCACATCCCAGTTGCCGAGGAAGCGGACGGTCTCGCGCGGCGCCAGCCCGATCAGCATGACCGGCGCGCCGTGGTCCGACAGCACCGGCCTGAGTCCATCCGGGCCATCCTCGTGCAGAACATAGCCGCCGACGATGAACTGCGCGTGCGGCGTGCCCGATCCGAACGAATAGCGGCCCGAAATCCGATAGTGATCGCCCTCGCGCACGGCCTTGCCCGTCGGCGCGGCCTGGCCGGCGGCGCGGACGAACTTGCCGCCCGGGAAGATCGCTTCCACGGCCTTGTCGCCGAGGAAAGCGCCGGCGACCGAGCCGCCGGTCATCACCGCATGGGCATACCAGCCCGCCGAACCGTCCCAGTAGGACAGCTCCGAAATGACGTCGATCAGCTCGGTCGGCGTCGCCTCGCTGCCGCCGACGTCGCGCGGCGCCATCATCGCGAAGACGCCGAGATCGTCGAGCATTCCGACCACTGCCGGCGACAGCTCGGTCGCCAGCGGATCGTCAGCCGCGGCCTGGTCGATTGCAGGACCGATCGCGCGGACCTTGTCGAGCCAGCTCATGCGGCCGTGAACGCGATCGGCAGGCCCTTCATGCCCCAGACGCCGGGAAACGGCCGCCAGCCGATCTCTCCCGCGAAGCGCGGTTCTAGCATGCGCTTGGCGATCGCGTGGATGCCTTCCTGCAGCTGCGTGCGGGCAATGTACTGGCCGAGGCACATGTGCTTGCCGAGGCCGAAGGCGATATGGCGCTTTTCCGCGACGATGGTGCGATCGGGATCGAACGCGTCGGGCCGGTCGAACACGTTCGGATCGTGCCCCGAAATGCTCAGCGGAAAGAACAGCATCGTGTCCTTGGGGATCAGCACCTCGCGATATTCGACATCGGTGGCGGTGCAGCGGAACGAGGTGCCCGGATTGAAGAAGCGCAGCGTCTCTTCCACCACCTTGCGGCAATATTCGATATCCTCGGCGCAGCGTCGATAGATGTCGGGCTGCTCGATCATCAGCGTCATCATGTAGGTTAGGACATTCTTCGAGGTATCGTAGCCGGCGACGAACAGGAAGATCAGCAGGTCGACGATCTGGCGGCGGGAGATATCGTTCTCGCGCCCCGCCTCGAGCAGCATGTCGAGCAGATCAGGCTCGCTACCTTCAGGCTGCGGATTCGCCTCGCGCTCGGCCAGCAAGGTACTGGCGAAGTCATCCATGTGGAGGAAGGCCTTGTCGAGCGCGGGCACGCGGGTCGGGTCCATGCTGAAGGCGAGGCCCAGGGTTTCCATCGACTGGCGCAGACCAGGAATCACGCTGACCGGCGCGCCGGCCATACGGGCGGTGACCGAGATCGGATAGTAGGAGGCGAATTCCTCGAAATCGATGCGTTCGCGCGGAGTCCATTCGTCGAGCAACCGCTCGATCGCTTCCTGCATCACAGGACGGAGCGAATTGGCATAGCGCGGCGAGAACTTCAGCGCGAAGGCCCGCCGCAGGACTGCATGCTCGCGGCTCGGCAGAGCCAGCATCTGCTCTTCGGCGAAACGGCCCCAGGGCGATCCCTTGCACCCCATGATGTCGACCACGCCGTCGAACGACGGGCGCATGTGATCGTCCTGGATATAGAGCGCCCGGATCGCCTGGTAATCGAACACCACGTAGCCGGCATCGCATTTCGCGATCCACGGATGCTGGGTGCGGGCCTTGGCGAATTCGGGCAGCGGGTCGGCCGCGAAGGCGGGCTCTTCCCAGCGCAGATGATAGAGATCGAGATCGGCGAGCGCCTGCATGGGGTGGTTCCTCCGGCTTCCTCAAGGTCTCGTTTGTGAGACTCGTTGGCTCGGATGTGCCGCAAGCCACGCCCCGGCGAAAGCGCGAATGCACGCAAGGCGGCGTCGGAATGGCGAGACTGCGGCCCGGATCAATCGGCGTGGGCCGAGGCTTCGGCCGGACGCCAACTTGCCTAGCGATCGCAAGGCGATAGGATGGCCAAAAGGGGCGGCATCCGCCACCCGCGGAGTGCTTGGATTGACCGCGACCATCGATCTCGAACGCCTGAGAGGCCTGCGCCTCTTCATCGGCACGCCGATGTATTCGGGGCAATGCTGTTCGGCCTTCGCGCTGTCGCTCGCGCAGCTCACGGCGCTCTGCACCCAGATCGGCGTCGAGCTACGCTTCTTCTTCGCCTGTCACGAGGCGCTGATCACCAAGGCGCGCAACGTCACGGCCGACGAATTCCTGCGCTCGGGCGACGACGCGCTGATGTTCATCGACGCCGACATCGGCTTCGACCCGCAGGACGTCCTCCGGCTGCTGGCGTTGCAGACGGGGCGCGAAGGTGCCGCCTTCGACGTCATCGCCGCGCCCTATCCGGTCAAGACGATCGCCTGGGAGAACCTGCGCGAGGCGGCCAAGCGCGGCTTCGCGGATGGCGATGCCGGCGCGCTCGCGCGCTTTGCCAGCCCGGTCGCGGTGAGCCCCGCGCGAGACGCCCCTTTCGCGCTCGACCATCCCGTCGAGGTCAGCCAGGCCGGAACCGGCTTCATGATGATCCGCCGCGCGACCTTCGAGCGCTACCGCCAGGCCTGGCCGCTGCGGCGCTATCGCCCCGAACGGATCGGCATAAGCCTTGACGCCTCGGACGAGATCCCCGCCTTCTTCGAGACCGAGATCGACAGCAAGCACGACAACCTGCTTGCCGAGATGCGCGCCTATCGCGCGCGCTTCCCGCAGGCCACTGCCGACGAACTGGCCGCCTTCCTCGAAAGCGAGGATTCGGCGGTACGCGAATACAGCGCCATGCACGTCTCGGAGGACTATGCCTTCTGCCGGCGCGTGCGCGAGGCCGGCATGAAGGTCTGGTTGTGCCCGTGGATGGAGCTGACCCATACGGGCGAACAGACCTTCGTCGGCCGTCTGGCCGATCTCGCAACGATCGACGCCGTCTGATGAAGATCGGATTGATCGGCGCCGGCCGCATGGGCCGGCCGATTCTCGACCGTCTGGCCGCTGCCGGACACGCAACCAAGGTTCTGGTGCGCCAACCCGAGGCGCGCGAGGCAGCCCTCGCCGCCGAGCTCGATTTCGCCACCACCATCGTCGATACCGTGCGCGAGGCCGACATAGTGTTTTGCGTGGTGCTCAACGACGCCCAGGTCCGTGAGGTCTGCCTGGGCCCCCGCGGTGCGATCGCGGCGATGAAGCCCGGCGCCGTGCTCGTGCAACACACGACCTCCGACCCCGAAACCGCACAGCTCCTCGGCGTGGCGGCGGCCGAACGCGGCGTGCACGTCCTCGACGCCGCGCTCTCGGGCGGACCGCACGACATCGCCGCGGCCCGGCTGACGCTGTGGGTCGGCGGCGACGCAGCGCTGCTCGACGAACTCCGGCCGGTCCTCGCGGCCTATGCCGAGCCGATCCTCTTCGTCGGCCCGCTGGGCAACGGGCAGAAGGTCAAGCTGGTCAACAATGCCCTGTTCGTTTCCCAGGTCGGCCTCGCGGTCGAAGCGGTGCGTCTGGCCGGCGCGCTGGGCATCGACGAAGCAGCGATCCTCGCCGCGCTCCAGCATGGCAGCGGTGCCAGCCGCGGCCTCGCCGTCGTCGCGAGCGGCGGCTCGGTCGCCGCCCTCGCGCCGCGGATCGGCGCACTCATGGCGAAGGACGTCGCTACGGTGCGCGCGGTCGCGCAGAATGCTGGCGTGGACCTGGGCGTGATCGGCACAGTGCTCGCCTCCGATACGGTCGGACGCGACGTGCTCGGCGGCTGAAGCCTAGTCGGCCGCGGGCGGCAGGTCGAAGCTGTAATCGGGCAGCGATACGAAGGCGCGGCGCAGCGCCTCGCCCCAGGTGGACGAGATCGCGCGGAAGTAAGGATCGCCCACTTCGATGCGGCGCTCGTGCAAGGGCTCGAACTTGTCCTTCTCGATCACCAGCAGATCGAGCGGCAAGCCGACCGAGAGGTTCGCCTTGATCGTCGAATCGAAGCTGACCATCATCAGCTTGACCGCGTCCTCGAAGGTCATGTCGGGTTCGTAGCCGCGCAGGATGATCGGGCGACCGTACTTGGTCTCGCCGATCTGGAAGAAGGGCGTGTCGGGCTGTGCCTCGATGAAATTGCCTTCGGGATAGATCAGGAAGATCCGCGGCTCCATGCCCTTGATCTGACCGGCGACGATGATCGAAGCCGTAAACTGGCCCGATCCGGTCATGCCGTTGTCGGCGTCACGCTCGTGGATCGTCTCGCGCAACAGCTTGCCGACGATCGAGGCCACCTGGAACATGGTCGGCGCTTCGAGCACGGTGTTGTGCCGCTCCGATGGTGCCTTGTTGCGCTCTTCGAGCTTGGAGATCACCGACTGGGTGGTCGCGAGGTTACCCGCAGTCATGATCGCGACGACGCGCTCGCCGGGCATCGACCAGTGGTGCATCTTGCGAAAGATCGAGATGTTGTCGACGCCCGAATTGGTCCGCGTGTCGCTCATCAGGACGAGCCCGCGCTCGAGCATCATGCCACAGCAATAGGTCATGCGCGCGATTCCCCTTTTCGTCCCCCTGGGTTCGCTACTGCCCCATCATCTGCTGCGCAACGGCCAAGCGCACTTCGAGCGCGGTTTGACCGGCGCCGACGCTGATTCCGGTGATCGGTGCGGCATCGCGATAGTCGCATCCCGTGGCCAGACGGACATAGCGTTCGTCGGGGCTGATCGCATTGGAAACGTCGAAGCCGACCCAGCCGAGGCCGGGGATATGAACCTCGGCCCAGGCGTGCCCGGCCTCCTGGTCGATGCGGTCGTTCATCATCAGGTAGCCGCTGACATAGCGCGCAGGCCGTCCCAGCAGCCGCGCCGCGCCGATGAATATGTGGGCGTGATCCTGACAGACACCTTGCGCAGCGCCCAGCGACTCTTCCGCACTGGTTCCGACGTCGGTCGCGCCGATCGTATAGGCCACCGTATCGCGGACCGCCGTGCTCAGCGCGTGCAGCGTCTCAAGCGGTTGCGCGCGAGCGGCGTCGAGCCCCGCGACCAGCGCGCGCAGTCGCGGACCGGGCCGCGTCAGCTCAGTCTGGCCGAGAAAGTGCCAGAGCGGCAGATGGCCGACATGCTCGCCGACGATGCCGGCGCTGTCGGCCGTGTCGACCGTGCCGCTGCACACGACGGTGACGGCAGTGGCTCCCGGCTCCACCGAGACCAGGGCCGTGCGATTGCGGTGATGATCGTCGTACTCGGCCTCGAGCCGAACGCCCTCGAAGTCCATCGTCCAGTCGATCACACTCTGCCCGTGCGAGCTCTTCGGCGTCAGCCGCAACCGCTGCAGGCCGTGGGCTACGGGCTGCGAGAAGCCGTAGCGGGTGGTGTGGCTGATCGAGAGACGCATGGGCCGGGCTCTACTCTATGAAACGGTATTCGGCGGCGATCGCCTGATTGATACGACCGGTATCGGCGATGAATTCGGTGATGAATTCGTGCAGACCCCGTTCGATCACACGGTCGATCGTCGCCTGCTGGAGCTTGGCGCGCGCGGCCTGGAGCAGCGCGTGCGCCCGCGTCTCGCCGCCGTACTGCCGTGCGAGACCGGCCATGTTGCTCGCCAGCTTCTCGTAGGCGAAGGCGAGACTGCGCGGGAAGCGGCCGTCGAGAATCAGGAACTGGGCGATGCCGCGCGGATCGAGCCGGCCGGCGTTGAGCCAGCGATAGGCCCGGTCGCCGGCGACCGAGCGCAGCACCGTCTCCCATTGCGCATTGTCGAGGCTCGAGCCCACCCAAGACAGCGAGGGCAGCAGCACGTAGTATTTGACGTCGAGGATGCGCGCGGTGTTGTCGGCACGCTCGATGAAAGTGCCGAGCCGCGCGAAGTTGAACACCTCGTTGCGCAGCATCGTGCCGTCCATCGCGCCGCGCACCTGCGTAGTCTGGCCGCGGATCGCCGAGATCACCTCGCCGATATTCCCCTCGCGCACGGGCCGCGCGAGCAGGTCGCGCAGTTGCATCCAGGCCTCGTTGGTCGCTTCCCAGGATTCGCGCGTGAGGCCGGTGCGCACCGTGCGGGCATTGCTCCGCGCATTGTCGAGCATGCACAGGACCGATGCGGGGTTGTCGGGGCCGCGCAGAATGAAATTGAAAACCTGGGTGCCGACATAGTCGTCGAACCTTGCGCGATAGCCGGCGTCCTGGCCGATCGTGACGAGCACCGAGCGCCACTCCTCGCTCGCCGCCTGTGGCCCGCGAGTCAGCGCCATGCGGAAGCCGACCTCGAGCAGACGCGCGGTGTTCTCGGCCCGCTCGAGATAGCGGGTCATCCAGTAGATGCCGTTGGCGCTTCTTCCCAGCATCAGTCTTCCAGTACCCAGCTATCCTTGGTGCCGCCGCCTTGGGACGAGTTCACCACCAGCGAACCTTTCTTGAGCGCGACGCGCGTCAGCCCGCCCGGCGTGATGTCGATCCCGCCCGGCGAGACGAGCACGAAAGGCCGCAGATCGACGTGCCGCGGCGCGAGCCCGGCCTTGGTGAAGATCGGTACGGTCGAGAGCGACAGCGTCGGCTGGGCAATGTAGTTCTCGGGCCGCGCACGCAGCTTCTTGGCGAAGCGGGCGATCTCGCCCTTCGACGAGGTTGGGCCGATCAGCATGCCGTAGCCGCCCGAACCGTGGACTTCCTTGACCACCAGCTCTTTGAGATTGTCGAGCACATAGGCCAGCGAGTCCGGCTCGCTGCAGCGCCAGGTCGGCACGTTCTGGAGGATCGGCTTCTCGCCCGTGTAGAACTCGACGATCTCGGGCATGAACGAGTAGATCGCCTTGTCGTCGGCGATGCCCGTGCCCGGCGCATTGGCGATCGTCACGCGACCGGCGCGATAGACGTCCATGATCCCGGCGACGCCGAGCGCCGAGTCCTTGTTGAAGGTCAGCGGATCGAGATAGTCGTCGTCGACGCGGCGATAGATCACGTCGACCGGGCGATAGCCCGTGGTCGTGCGCATGGCGATGCGCCCGTCGACGACGCGAAGATCGCTGCCCTCGACCAGTTCGGCGCCCATCTGGTCGGCAAGGAAAGCATGTTCGAAATAGGCCGAGTTGTAGATGCCCGGCGTCAGCACGGCGACCACTGGCCGCTGGCTCGCGCAACTGGGCGCGCAGGCGGCGAGGCTGCGCGCGAGCCGGCGCGGATAGTCGGAGACCGGACGCACCGCCACCCGGCTGAACAGCTCGGGGAACATCGCCATCATCGTCTCGCGGTTCTCGAGCATGTAGGACACGCCCGAGGGCGTGCGCGCGTTGTCCTCGAGCACCATGAATTCGTCGGGCCCGGTGCGGACGAGGTCGATGCCGACCACATGGGTGTAGACGTCGCCCGGCGGGGTGAAGCCCGCCATCTGCGGCAGGAAGGCATCGTTGCCCTGGAGCAGGCGCTCGGGCAGACGACCCGAGCGGACGATCTCCTGCCGGTGGTAGAGATCGTGAAGGAAGGCGTTGAGCGCGCGCACCCGCTGCTCGATCCCGCGCGAGAGCTTGCGCCACTCGTTCGCGGTGATGATCCGCGGGATCATGTCGAAAGGGATCAGCCGCTCTTCCGCCGCGTCGTCGCCATAGACGTTGAAGGTGATGCCGGTGCGACGGAAGAAGCGCTCGGCCTCGCTGTCCTGCCGCTTGAGCCAGCCGCTGTCCTGCGCATCGTACCAGTTGCGAAAGCCGGCGTAAGCTGGCCTCACCGACCCGTCCGGATCGAGCATCTCATCGTACTGCGCGCGGCTGCCTGACTGCATTGCGACTCCCTGATGGCAGGACGATGCCGCAACATCGGGAGCTTGCCAAGCGATTATGCTGCACCTGCGAAACAGGCGCTCCTAGCCACATGAAACGATCGAACGCCGATGGCGTTGCAGATCCGATTCAGCGCTGTCGCATCTGGTAATCGATCCGAATGCGCACCCATTCGCCGACACGGTACTGGCCGCCGACGCGCGGCGGGCGCACGCGGAATTGCCAGGCCGCGGCGAGCACGGCGCGGGCGATGTTCGATCCGTTCGGATATTCATCGACCCTGACGCAATCCTCGACGCGATAGTCGGGCGCCGTGCGACAGGCAATCAGCCCCCAGCCCGGCCCCGTCGCGGTCGAGAGGTAGCCGTTCAGTTCGTCGGGATAGGGCTCGCGATACCAGGCCGCGGCATAGAGCGGCTCGCCGTTCGGCCCCGAACCCGAGACGCGCGCACTGTCGGCCGGCCCGGGGCGGGTATCGACCGGTCCCATTCGCGAGCGCGCCGGCGCCGAGGGCGGGCTCGGTGCGCGGCTGATGTCGGAAGCCGTCATCTGCGACGGCGAAAGCGGGATCAGCGCCGGCGCGGGCGGCTGCGGGCGCGGTTGCGGCTGGACCGGCGTCGGCTCCTCGCGCTCGGGAGTCCGGCTCGCCTGTTCGGCCGGCCGCTGGATCGTTTCCTTGCGCGGCTGCTGCTCTTCTTCGGTAGTCTGCGCCTGCTTCTGCTCGGGCGCGGCGCGGAAGCGGATCGAGACCAGGCCCTTCTCGCTGCCCTCCGGGCCGGAGATCGCCGAGCCGATCGACAGGACAACGAGCACGAGCAGCGCCTCGACCGCCAGGGCGAGCAGTACGCTCATGGGGCGCACGCGCCTAGGCTTGCGCTGACGATCCGAAAATGCCGCCCCGGCGCGGAATGACTCGAACAGAAAACCTCGACCTTGAAAGTCGCGGGAACCCTGTCGGCACCCGCAGCGGCAGGCCTCGCGTTAGGCCCGCCGCGGATCGAGCACAAGCAACCTTGACGGGACGTGTACCGGTGGACCGGCGCGCCCGCTCAGGCGTCTTCGAAAACCTTGGCCTCACCCTCCTCGAAGGTGAGCGGCAGGCCCTTGAGGCCCCAGGCGCCGTAGAACGGACGATGCCCGACCGTGCCTGCAAGCTTGGGATGCTTCATGCGCTGGGCGATCTGGTGGAGCGCCTCCTGAAGCTGCGCGCGCGCGATGTATTGACCGAGGCACATGTGCTTGCCGAGCGCAAAGGCGATCTGGCGCTTCTTGGGATCGATCGCGCGATCGGGGTCGAAGCGGTCGGGCTCGTCGTAGCTGCCGGGATCTCGGCCCGAGACGCTGAGCGGGAAGAACATCATCTGATCCTTGGGGAAGACGACGTCGCGATAGGTGATTTCCTGGTCGACGAAGCGCGCGACCGTGCTCGGGTTGAAATAGCGCAGCCCCTCTTCGATCACCTTGCGGCAATAGTCGTGATCCTGCGCACAACGTTCGTAGATCTCCGGATAGTCGAGCAAGGTGTACATCAGATAGGTCAGGACGTTCTTCGACGTGTCATAGCCGGCGAGGAAGAAGAACACGATGAGATCGGCGAGCTGCTGGTGCGTGACGTTACCGTCGTCGCTCGTGTTGATCAGCAGGTCGAGCAGATCCTCCTGCTTCTCGTGCGGATCAGCTCGGCGCTCGGCTATGATCCTCTCGACGTAGGCTTCGAGGCGCACCATGCCCGCCTGGATCCGCGGGAAGAGGTCGTCCTGATAGGAGTGCGCCAGGCCGATGACCTCGAGATCGTCGCGCAGCTGGGCGATGTCGTCCTGTGGCGCGCCGACCAGCGCGAACATGACCGAGATCGGGAAGTTCGCCGCGAATTCCTCGAAGTCGATGTTCTCGCGCGGCGCCCACTGATCGAGCAGCTTGGTGATGTTGGCACGCATCAGCGGGCGCAGTTCGTTGGCGTTGCGCGGGGTGAACTTGGCAGCAAAGGTGTCGCGCAGGAAGCGATGGGTTTCCGCCGGCAGCGCGATCATCTGCCGCTCGGTGAAATCGCCCCAGGGCGTGTTCTCCTGACCGAGCACCTTGACCACGTCGGCATAGGGCGCGCGCAGTTCCTCGCGGCCGAACAGGTCACGCATGGCCTGGTACTCGGTAATCACGATGCCCAGGTCCGTGCGCGCAAGGAAGGGGTGCTTGGCGCGCGCCTCGGCGAAATAGGGATAGGGATCTGCCGCCAGAGCCGGATTGGTATACTCGAGGTAAGGCAGGTCGAGCTCGCCCAGAGTCTGCATTCGCGAATCCTTCTCCCAGCGCCTTCCGAGCGCTTGCTGACCAACTTATTAGCATCGGGGCTGGCCATGTCAATCTGAGGCGGCTAGGCAGGATCAAGGCTAACAGGAGATCGGTACGACATGGCGACGCGCAGGATGGGACTGGAGAATTCCTCCTCGCGCACGGCGCTGATGGACGGCGTCGAAGCGGTGATGCGCGAGGACGGCTATGCCGCCCTCACCGCACGCAGCGTGGCCGAACGTGCGGGCCTCAAGCACCAGCTCGTCTACTACTACTTCCAGACGATGGACGACCTGCTGATGGCGACATACCAGCGCCACATCGCCCGTGTGCAGGAGCAGATCGAGACGGCATTTCAGGATCCGCGGCCGCTGCATGCCTTCTGGGATGTCTGCTCGAACCCGCACGACGCGCGGCTCAACATGGAATTCATGGCCATGGCCAACCACAACGCCGCGATTCGCGCGGAGACGATCCGTTTCGGCGAGCACATTCGCCAGGTCGGGCTCGACCAAGTCGGCGCGCAGATCGAGACCTCGCCACATCGTGAGGAAGTATTCTCGCCGCGAGCAGTGACTCAGGCCATCGCGGCGATCGGCAGCACCGTCGGCATCGAGGGTGCACTGGGTATCGCCGGCGGCCACGACGAGACGCGCGCGATGGTCGCATGGTGGCTCGATCGGCTCGAGCCGGAGTGAGCCCTTAGCGCTCGGGCTTCCAGCCCGGCAATTCGGCCGGCCCTGCGCAGGCCGCTTCGGCGCCGAGCGCCAAGCGATCCTGCCATTGCAATTCGTGCCAGCCGAGCACGCGGTCGTCGTGGCCGCGGATGGTGATCTGGCCGATCGGCCGGTGATCGCGCTTGTCGACGAGCACCGGGTTCGACGGCACGCCGAGCCCATGCTTCTCGCCCCACTGGCGCAGGGCGAGCATGGCCGGCAGCAAGTCCACGCCCTTCTCGGTCAGCCTGTATTCGACCTTCCGGCGATCCTCTGGGCACGGCTCGCGACGCATGATCTCGTGCTCGACCAGTTTGGCCAGGCGGTTCGACAGGATGTTGCGGGCAATGCCGAGCACGCCGAGGAACTCCTCGAAATGGCAGACGCCATTGAAGGCGGCGCGCAGGATCATGAACGACCAGCGCTCTCCCATCACTTCGAGAGCCAATGGCAGCCCGCAGGTGGCGCCGATTTCCTCCAGCGGTTCGCGCAATTTCGTCATCCAGCCATCACCCTACTCGATTTCGCGCGCGATGCGCGACCCAAAATACATTTCTAGTTGCAACTTAAAACCTAATATCATAGGTTGCGAATCGCAACTGGTTTAGGGAACCTCCGATGCGCACGAACTTGAAGGCACTGGCCGCGGCAGGCCTCGTCGCGGCGAAGCTGGCGCTTGTCGTCACGCTTGTCGGCCATCATCCGGTCGAGGCGGCAGCGCGTGGCGGCAGCAATGTCGTCTCGCTGACCAATCCGCTCGAAGCGCCACGCCAGGCGATCGTCGGAGGCGTCCTGTGGAAATGCGCGGGTTCGAACTGCGCCGCGCCGGCCGACGGCTCGCGACCGGTGCTGGTCTGCCAGCGCGTCGCCAAGACTTTCGGGCCGATCGCCCGCTTCACCTCGCCCGCGGGCGAGCTCTCGAGCGAAGATCTGTCACGCTGTAACGGCCAGAGCTGATCCCCCAATCGGGACGGTCGCCCCCTCGCCGTTCCGAGCCCCGGCTCTGGTAAGGCCCCCGCCTCGCGGGGGCCTTTTCGTATCAAGCCCGAAAAATCAGGCGATCAGGCCCCGCGCGCGCAGGTCGGCGGCGAGCGTTTCGGCGTCGTGGAAGTGGTGCGCCTGCCAGCCACAGGCGCGGGCGCTCTCGATGTTGTCGCGGTTGTCGTCGATGAACAGCATGGCTTCAGGCGCATGGCCGAAGCGCCTGGCGGCAAGCGCGTAGATCGCGGGATCGGGCTTGACCAGCTTCTCGACGCCCGAGACGACGACGTCGCGGAAGCGGTCGAACACCGGCTGGGTCGGACGGAACACCTGCCAGAACTCGTCGCCGAAATTGGTGATGGCATAGAGCGGCACGCCTGCCGCATCGAGCGCCTCGACCAGTTCGAGACTGCCGGGCACGGGGCCGGGAATGGTCTCGTTGAAACGCTGGGTATAGGCCTGGATCAGATGACCGTGATCGGGGAACAGCGCGGTGCGCTCGGCCGCCATGTCGGCGAGCAGGCGACCGGCGTCATGCTCGAAGTGCCATTCGACGGTGACGACGTTCGCGAGGAACCAGTCGAGCTCCGCCGGATCATCGATCAGCTTCTCGAACAGGCAGCGCAGTTCCCACTGGAACAGCACCTTGCCGACGTCGAAGACGACGGCTTCGATCGGTCCGCTCGATAGGGTCATGCCCGAGATCCCCGATTGTCTTCCCGGTCCGGAAGCGGCACCAGCCCGCTCCCCCACCTCGCCGCCCGACGTGCCGGGGCCGCGAAATGGGGAAGCGGGCTGGAACTATGCGAGGTCTAAGGCGAAGCCCCCGACCGTCAGCATCAATGGATCAGCCCTGACGCGCCTTGAAGCGGCGGTTGGTCTTGTTGATCACATAGGTGCGGCCACGACGGCGAATCACGCGGTTGTCCCGGTGGCGGTCCTTGAGCGACTTGAGGCTGTTGCGAATCTTCATGACTATCTCTTCCAAGGGCGCGTACCGCCCGAAAATCGAAGCCGGGCCGTTAGGGGGCGAATCGCTCGAAGTCAAGCCGGGGACCGTGCTGCGAACGCATTTGCGGCTGTTCATTCGCGGGCAAGCGGGAAAGGCCTAGCGCCGGTTTCCGGGGAAGGCGATGCCCGCTTGTTGGAGCTTCTATGCGCGATCGATCGATATTTGCCCTCCTCGCCGTCCTGGCCGCTGCCGCCGCTCCGGCCACGGCCATGGCGCGCCCCGGCGGCTGGGACGGACCGAGCTGGGGTGACTCGCGCTGGGACAGGCCCGGCTGGCAAGACAACCGCTCCTCTGCGCGGAGACTCGAAAGCCGTCGCAGCGATGAAGGTCGAGTCCAGGTCGCGCGCTTCGTCGCCGAGGGCGATACCGCGCAGGCGCTTGGCCACGGCGCGATCGCCGTCGCCTCTGGCACCGAGGGCCAAGACTACGTGCCGCAGGGCAACCGCGCCGCCTATGAGGCCGCGGTCGTCGATCAGCTCGTCCACGCCGGCTACGAGACTGCAAAGGCCAGCCAGACCGACGGCCAACTCGCCGAGCTCACCGTTACCCGCACCGTGATCCAGCCGGCCGAGGCCAAGCGCAACCCGGTCAGCGGCGAGGCGGCGGTCTCGGTCGGCAACCGCGGCACGGCCTATGGCCTCGCGGTCAACGTCGACTTTACCAAGCCGCTGCCGCCGCTGGTCTCGACCCGGCTCGAAGCCCGCATCCGCGACCGCGCGACCAACACCGTGCTCTGGGAGGGCCGCGCCGAAGTCGCCTCGCGCGAGGGCGCCGACGGCTGGGGCGAGCAGGAGATCGCCGCGCGCCTCGCCGAAGCGCTGTTCGACGGATTTCCGCGCGCAAGCGATTCGCCCCGGCTTGGTGGATGAGGGCTCGGAGGATGAGCCCGCTCTTGCGCTCGCGCGCCGCAGGCCGCACATCTGACACCGTGATGACCAAGCCGCTCAGCCTCGCCGCTCTCCTCGCGCTCGCCCTCACCGGCTGCGTCGCGCCGGTCGGCCCGGTCGAAGTGACGCGCTTCGTCGCACCGAACGGCCCCGGCCTGGCGCGCGGCACGATCGCGGTCGAGCCCGCGCCGGGCATGGTGGCCGACAGTCTCGAATGGCGGACCTATGCGGCCGCAGTCGGGCGGCAACTGGCCCTGCTCGGCTATGGCGAACAGGCTCCCGGTGGTGGCATGCAGGTGGCGCTCGTCCGGCTCCAGCGGCAGACCTATCGCCCCGAGCGTAGCCGCGGCCCGGTCTCGGTCGGGGTCGGCGGTTCGGCCGGCAGCTACGGCTCGGGCGTCGGGCTCGGCATTGGTTTCGATCTCTCGGGCCCACCTGCCGACGTGGTCGAGACCGAGCTTGCGGTGACGATCAAGGACCGCGTCAGCGGCCAGTCGCTGTGGGAAGGCCGCGCGGCTTTCACGGTCACGGCCAAGTCACCGCTTGCCAACAGCCAGCTCGGCGCGGCGAAGATGAGCGAAGCGCTGTTCAAGGGCTTTCCCGGCCGCTCGGGCGAAACTATCCAGGTGAAATGACCGACATCCAGATCACCAGCGCGTTCGATTCCGGCAACATCGAGGTCGTCCAGATCTCGGGTGCCAAGGCGGTGCTGAACATCCGCCGCGACCAGGATTCGGATTTCTTCCAGTGGTTTCACTTCCGCGTCAGCGGCGGCAAGGGGCGTGAACTCCAGCTCCGCCTCTCGGGCTTGGCCGAGGCCGCCTATCCGATGGGCTGGCCCGGCTATCGCGCGGCGGTCTCCGAAGACCGGCTCTACTGGGGCCGTGCCGAAACGACCTGGGACGAAAAGCTCGACGGCGGCACCCTGACGATCCGCTACACGCCCGGCTCCGACGTCTGCTGGTTCGCCTATTTCGCGCCCTATTCGATGGAGCGGCACCACGACCTCGTCGCCGAGGCCGCGGCGAGCGAGGGCGTCGACTATCGCTGCCTCGGCACCAGCCTCGACGGCCAGCCGATCGACTGCCTCGAAATGGGCGAAGGCTCGACGCAGGTCTGGCTCTACGCGCGCCAGCACCCCGGCGAATCGATGGCCGAATGGTGGATGGAAGGCGCGCTGGAAGCCCTGACCGATCCGGCCGATCCCGTCGGTCGCCTGCTGCGCAACAAGTGCCGGCTCCATGTCGTGCCCAATGCCAATCCCGACGGCTCGCGCCGCGGCCACCTGCGCACCAATGCGGCGGGCGTGAACCTCAACCGCGAATGGGACAACCCGACCGCCGAGCGCGCGCCCGAAGTGGTCGCGCTGCTGCAGGCGATGGATGCCAGCGGCGTCGATTTCTCGATGGACGTCCACGGCGACGAAGCGATTCCCGCGGTGTTCCTCGCTGGCTTCGAGGGGATACCCTCGATCAAGGAAGAGCAGCTTGCGGGCTATCACCGCTATCGCGAGCTCCTGACACGGCGCACGCCCGACTTCCAGATGAAGCGCGGCTATCCGGTGACCCCGCCGGGCCGCGCCAACCTGGCCATGTCGACCAACCAGGTCGCCCACCGCTTCGGCGCCGTGGCGATGACCCTGGAAATGCCGTTCAAGGACAACGACGACCTGCCCGATCCCGCCCAGGGCTGGAGCCCCGAGCGCAGCCGCCTGCTGGGCCGCGAATGCCTGGCCGCGCTCGTCGAATGGCTCGAAACGCGCTGAGCCCGCGGGGTCTGCGCGTCAGACCTTCTTGGCGAACCAGATGGTGTGCTTGGGACCCTTGCCATTGTCGCGGGCGCGAACGAACACTTCCGACACCTCGAACCCGACATCGGCCAGCCGGCGCGTGAACTTGGGATCGGCCTGTGCGGACCAAATGGCGAGGATGCCACCCGGCGTAAGCGCCTGCTTCGCCGCCTTAAGTCCGCGGCGCGAATAGATCCGGTCGTTGGCCTCGCGCGTGATGCCGTCGGGCCCATTATCGACATCGAGCAGGATTGCGTCGTAGTCCTCGTCGCCCCCGTCGATGATCAGCGCGACGTCGGCCTGGAGCAAGGTCACGCGCGGATCGTCGAGGCAGCCGGCGGTGAGTTCGGCCATCGGCCCGCGCGCCCACTGGATGATCTCGGGGACGATCTCGGCCACCGTCGCGCGCGCGCCGGTATCGAGCACTTCGAGGGCGGCGCGCAGGGTGAAGCCCATGCCGTAGCCGCCGATCAGCAGGTGCGGCGACTTGCGCCCGCCCAGCCGCTCGATCGTCATCGTCGCGAGCGCCTTTTCCGAGCCGCTCATGCGCGTGGACATAAGGTCCGAGCGCTGCAGCGTGATCATGAAGTCGCGGCCGTGGCTGTAGAGCTGCAGCTCTTCGCCATCGGGCACCCGCGCGGTACCGAGCAGTTCACGGATAAGCATGGCGGCGCTGATACACGCCCCGGGCAAGGAGGCAAAGGCTGCGCTAGTCGGCCTGCGGCACCCGCACGCAGACCGTCAGGCCGCCCGCGGCCGCGGGCACGAACGACAGTTCGCCGCCGAAGCGGCGCAGTAGGAGGTGCGCGGTCGGGATTCCCAGGCCGAAGCCTGCGGTCGTGCGGCGACGCGCATCGTCGAGCCGGAAGAACGGCGCGAGCACGTCCTCGAAATGATCGGGCGGGATGCCGGGGCCATCGTCGCTGATCGCGATGATCCAGTCACGGCCGTCGCGGTCGATCACCACCTCGGCCTGATCGGCGAAGCGGCTGGCGTTCTCGATCAGCGCGCGCAGCGCGAGCAGCAGCGGCTCGCGATAGGTGCGCAGCTGCGCGTGATGCGGAACGGCCAGCCGCACTCTGTCGCCATAAGGCGCGACGAGGTCCCGCACCGCCGCGCCGAGATCGACCAGTTCGGGCTCGGCGGTCAGGTGCTGCGCGCGGAGGAACTGCTGGAGCGACTGCAGCAACGCTTCCATTTCGTCGGCGCTGTCCTCGACGATCTCGCGGATTTCGGTATCGGCGATGAGTCCGGCGGCGACCTTCTGCCGCGCGAGCGGCGTGCGCAGGTCGTGGCTGATCGCCTCGAACGACTTGGCCTGATCCTCCATCAGCTTGGCGATGCGGTCCTGCATCTCGTTCATCGCGTGGGCAAGATCACGCAGGTCGGCCGGACCGTTCTCGCGAATGGTCACCCGGCGTCCCTGGCCGATCGCCTCGGCGGCTTCGGACATGCGGCGCAGCGGCTGAGTCAGCAGGCGGATCGCGATCAGCCCGACACCGAGGCAGGCCGCAAAGGTCAGCAACGTCATGATCATGGCGCTCAGCGCGATCGGCCACATCGTCGATATGTCATGCGACTGGAAGTTGAGCCAGGACCCGTCGGCCACCTGCATAGAGCCGACGAGATGCTGTCGCCCGCCACGCTCGCGCAGCAGCGCCAGGTGCAGCGGACGCTTTGCCAGGCCCGGCTCCCAGGCGATGATCTGCCGCGTGATCGGCGCGAGCGATTCCTGCGAATGCGTCACGTTCGGGCGCGCGGCGACGGCAATCCGCAGATGTCGAGATGTCATGATCGCAGCAGCCAGTGTGCCGTCGCGCAGATAGACGCGGTCGCTCACCACCAGCAGTTCGGCGATGCGGCGCGCGTGGTCCTCTCGCAGGGTCTGCTTATCGATCGCCTGGTAGAACAGCAGGCTGCCAACAAGCTGGATCACGCCGACGACAAGAAGGAGCAGCGCTGCATATGCTGACAGCCGCCTAGGTTGCAGCCTGGCCAATCGCTTTGCTTCCTCTCCCAACGCCCGTCCGGCTCTCTTCCGGCGCGCCTGCTTCGTCAATCGCGCCGTACGCGCAGCAACGATTTGACACAGGAGTGCAGCATAGCACACGAGCGGTGCAAAGCCCCGCGATTGTTCCTAGATAGGCGCCATGGCCGATCTCTTCGCCGGCGACATGCCGGCCCAGCCCAAAACCGACGAACCCAGCGCCGACGCTCCACTGGCGGACCGTTTGCGCCCGCGCGACCTGTCCGAAGTCGTCGGGCAGGAGCACATCACCGGCCCCGAAGGCGCGATCGGGCGCATGGTCGCGGCTGGCCGCCTCTCTTCGATGATCCTCTGGGGTCCGCCGGGCACGGGCAAGACCAGTACCGCCCGGCTGCTCGCCGATTCGGTCGGTATGCGCTTCGTCGCGATCTCGGCGGTGTTCTCGGGCGTCGCCGATCTGAAGAAAGCCTTCGCCGAGGCCGAGGTCGCTGCCAAGGCCGGCCAGCGCACCCTGCTGTTCGTCGACGAGATTCACCGCTTCAATCGCGCGCAACAGGACGGCTTCCTGCCCTTCGTGGAGAAAGGCACGGTGACCCTGGTCGGCGCGACCACCGAGAACCCGAGCTTCGAACTCAACGCCGCGCTCTTGTCGCGCGCGCAGGTGCTGATCCTGCGCCGGCTCGACGCCGATGCCCTGGGCCGCCTGCTCGACAAGGCGGAAGCGCTCGAAGGCCCGCTGCCGATCACGCCCGCGGCGCGCGAGGCGCTGATCCAGTCGGCCGATGGTGACGGCCGCTTCCTGCTCAACCAGGCCGAGACGCTCTATGCAGCGAAGATCAAGGAACCGCTCGATCCCGCGGGGCTCGGCGCGTTCCTCCAGCGCCGCGTCGCGGTCTACGACAAGGACCGCGAGGGGCACTACAACCTAATCTCGGCGCTGCACAAATCCTTGCGCGGCTCCGACCCGCAGGCCGCGCTCTACTACATGGCGCGGATGCTGACCGCGGGCGAGGAACCGCTCTACGTGCTGCGCCGGCTCGTCCGCTTCGCCAGCGAGGACGTCGGCCTCGCCGATCCCGAAGCGCTGGTCCAATGCCTCGCCGCCAAGGACGCCTACGACTTTCTCGGCTCGCCCGAGGGCGAGCTGGCGATCGTCCAGGCCTGCCTCTATCTGGCGACCGCGCCCAAGTCGAACGCGGCCTATGCGGCGCAGAAGGCGGCGTGGAAGAGCGCGCGCGAGACTGGTTCGCTGATGCCGCCGCAGAACATCCTCAACGCGCCGACCAAGCTGATGAAGGACATCGGCTACGGCAAGGACTATGCCTACGACCACGACGCCGACGAGGGATTCTCGGGCGCGGACTACTGGCCCGAGGACATGGCACCACAGACCTTTTACAAGCCGGTAGAGCGCGGCTTCGAGCGTCAGGTGATCGAACGCATGGCCTATTGGGACAAGCTGCGCGCCAAGCGGCGCGGGGAGTGACGGAGCGCTTCCAGCATTATGCCGCGATCGACTGGTCGGGCGCCGTGGGCGAGCGGCACAAGGGCATTGCTGTGGCGATCTGCGCAACGGGTGATGCGGCGCCCGAACTCGTCCGCCCCGGTCACCGCTGGTCGCGACCAGAGGTGCTGCAATGGCTGACCGAGGACCTGCCCGCCGACACGCTCGTCGGCATGGATCTCGGCATTTCGCTGGCCTTCGCCGATCGCGGTAGTTTCTTTCCCGGCTGGACCGACAGCCCCGCCGACGCCCGCACGCTCTGGGCCCTGATCGATCGGACCTGCGCCGACGATCCTCATCTCTCGGTCTCGAGTTTCGTCGACCACGCCGAGATCGCCCGCCACTTCCGCCGTCACGGCGGGCGCGAGGGCGATCTATTCGGCGGCGGCAGAGGCCGCTTCCGCGTGGCCGAGACCGCGCAGCAGGCGATGGGCTGCAAGCCCTACAGCAATTTCAACCTCGTCGGCGCAGCGCAGGTCGGCAAGTCGAGCCTCTCGGGGATGCGGCTGTTGCATCGACTCACGGGTCGACTGCCCGTCTGGCCGATCCATCCACTGCCCGAGCGCGGCTCGGTGCTGGTCGAAATCTATACGACGATCGCGGCGATGGCGGCGGGCCGCCGCCCCGACCGCTCTAAGATCCGCACGGTCGAGGAATTGAACCGGGCGCTCGCCGCACTCGGCAGCCGGCGCGTGCCATACGAGGGCGCGATCGACGACCACAAGAGCGACGCGCTGATCACAGCCGCCTGGCTGCGCCGCGTCGCCCACCGCGCGGAACTGTGGAACCCTCGAGGACTGACTTCCGAAATCGCGCAGACGGAGGGCTGGACCTTCGGCGCGGAATGACAGAAGTGTAAGCAACAATTCGCGCACCCCGGGGAGAACCATACGATGAACCGCACGCTGCTTTCGGGCCTGGCCGGACTGGCGCTCGCCACGGGCATGGCCGGCCCCGCCCTCGCCGCCACGCCCAAGACGCAGGCCCAACCCGGCCTCGCCTGGAAGGACTACGTCGCCAAGACGATCGCCGACTGGATGGCGATCTCGCCCGCCGATGCCGTCTATCAGGGCGCCCACCAGTACGACGGCAAGATGCCCGACTGGAGCGAGGCCGGGCTCAAGGCCAGCGCCGATTTCTACCGCCAGGCGATCGCCGGCGCGAAGGCCTATCGCAGCCTGACCGGCGCCGAGGCCTTCGAGCGCGACTATCTGGTCCAGGTCTTCGCGGGCAAGCTGTTCTGGATCGAGGATGCCGACCAGCCGCACACCAATCCGGCGTTCTATGTCGGCGGCGGACTCGATCCCAACGTCTACGTCAGCCGCGACTATGCCGACAAGCCGACGCGGATGAAGGCGATGATCGCCTTCTTCGAGACGATCCCGACCGCCGCGCGCAACATCCGCGCGAACCTCAACAAGCCCCTGCCCGCCAGCTTCATCAAATACGGCGTCGCCGGCTTCGGCGGCTTCGGCGAATACTATCGCGGCGATGCCCGCGCGGCTTTCGCCGACGTGCAGGACCCGGCGCTGCAGGCGAAGTTCCGCACAACTTCGGAAGCTGCCGGACAGGCGATGGCAGACCTGTCGACCTGGCTCAAGGCGCAGCCCCCCGCGCCCGAGGGCAGCTATGCGCTCGGCGCCGATCGCTTCGCGCGGATGGTCAAGGCAACCGAGGGCGTCGACGTGCCGCTGGCCGAACTCGAGCGCGTCGGCCGCGCCGATCTCAAGCGCAACCAGGATGCGCTCAAGGTGGCCTGCAACCAGTTCGCCCCGGGCGCGACGATCATCGCCTGCTTCGACAAGCTCAACGCCGACAAGCCCAAGGAAGGCCCGGTAGCGGCAGCGACGCGGCAAATCCCCGAGCTCAACGCCTTCGTCCGCCAGCACGATCTGGTGACGATCCCCGGCACCGAACAGGCGCTCGTGCGCGAATCGCCGCCCTACAACCGCCAGAACAGCGCCTACATCGATCCCGCCGGCCCGCTCGAGAAGGGGATTCCCTCGATCTACTACATCTCGCCGCCCGATCCGGCCTGGTCGCAGGAAAAGCAGCTCGAATACATTCCCGGCGAGAAGGACCTGCTGTTCACTTCGGTGCACGAGGTCATGCCGGGCCACTTCCTCCAATTCCTCCACTCGAACCGCACGCCCTCGCAGGTCGGTCGGCTCTTCGTCGGCTATGCCTTCGCCGAAGGTTGGGCGCACTACAGCGAGGAGATGATGGTCGAAGCCGGGCTCGACGGCGGCGCCGCGGTCACCCGGGTTGGCCAGATCTCGAACGCGCTGCTGCGCAATTGCCGCTATCTCTCGGCGATCGGGCTGCACAGCGGGACCCTGACCCAGGCGCAGTCGGACGAGATGTTCCGCAAGGAATGCTACCAGGGCGCGGGCACGGCCGAACAGCAGGCCGCGCGCGGGACCTACGATCCGGCCTACCTGAACTACACGCTGGGCAAGCTGATGATCCGCAAGCTGCGCACCGACTGGACCGCGAAGCACGGCGGGCGCGGGGCGTGGAAGGCGTTCCACGACCAGTTCCTGTCCTACGGCGGCCCGCCGGTGCCGCTGGTGCGCAAGGCTATGATGCAGGAGCCGACCGCGAAGGCGGTGTTCTAGGGGATAACATCCTCTCCGCTCGCGGGGAGGTGGCAGACGCGAAGCGGCTGACGGAGGGGTGTAACCGCCGGCGGGGACACCCCTCCACCACCGCCTACGGCGGCGGTCCTCCTCCCCTTACAGGGGAGGATCTTTCAGCTCAGAACACCCGCGTCAGCATGTAGAACGCCGCGCCCACCGCGGCGGAGGCCGGGATCGTGATGACCCAGGCCACGACCACACTCTGTGCCACGCCCCAGCGAATCGCCGAAGCGCGCCTGGCCGTGCCCGCACCGATGACACAGCCGGTGATCGTGTGCGTGGTCGAAACCGGGATGCCGAGCAGCGAGGCCGAGAAGACCATGATCGAGCCGCCGGTCGAAGCGGCGAAGCCCTGGTGCTGCGAGAGCTTGGTGATGCGGCTGCCCATCGTCTCGATGATCTTCCAGCCGCCGGACATCGTGCCGAGCGCGATGGCGATGTAGCACGAGATCGCCACCCAGTGCGGCACCTCGAACTTACCCGAGAGATAGCCGGTCGAGTAGAGCAGCACGGTGATGATGCCCATCGTCTTCTGCGCGTCGTTGAGCCCGTGGCTCAGCGAATAGGCGGCCGAAGAGAACAGGTGAAGGAAGCGGAACGAGCTTTCCGCCGTGCGCGAGGTCGAATTGCGGAAGGCCCAGGAGGTCAGCAGCATGATGAACATCGAGAGGATCATGCCGAGCACCGGCGAAAGCACGATCGCGATCAGCGTCTTGTTGAGCCCCGACCACTGGATGCCCTCGATGCCGGCATGGGCCGTGCCCGCGCCGATGAGGCCGCCGATCAGCGCATGGCTGCTCGACGAGGGAATGCCCTTGAGCCAGGTGACGACGTTCCAGAACATCGCCCCGATCAGCGCGCCGAAGACCACGCCCGGCGTGACCAGATGCTGCTCGATCAGGCCCGAGCCGATCGTCTCGGCCACCTTGTGCAGGGCGGGAAACATGATCGAGAGGAAATAGGCGGCGAAGTTGAACACCGCTGCGAAGATCACGGCCTTGACCGGGCTCAGCAGCTTGGTCGCCACCACGGTCGCGATCGAATTTGCCGCGTCGTGCAGGCCGTTGAGAAAATCGAAGGCCAGCGCGACGAGGATCAGCCCGACAAGCAGCGGGAACGCCAACTCGTGCGTCATGCGTGATCGATCACGATGCCGTCGATCTCGTTGGCGACGTCCTCGAGCGCGTCGACGATCCGCTCGAGATGCTTGTAGACCTCGCGCACGACGATGAACTTCATCGTCTCGTTCTCGCCGCACTGGGAAAACGCCTTCTTGAGGCCGCGATCGTGGATCTCGTCGGCATGGCCTTCCATGCGCACCAGTCGCTCGGTCAGCTCGTGCAGCCGCGGGCCGTTGCGCGCGACGTCGCGCAGCAGCGGAATCGCCTCGGCGGTGACGCGCGCGGCATCGACGATGATCGCGGTCATGTCGCGCATCTCTTCGCTGAAATCGACGAAATCGTAGAGCGCGACCGCACCGGCAGCAGCGTTCATCTCGTCCACGGCATCGTCCATCGCACCGATCAGACTGGTGATCGCACCGCGGTCAAACGGGGTCAGGAAGGTCTTGCGGACCGTCTGCAACACCTCGCGGATGATGTTGTCCGCGTCGTGCTCGCGCTCGTGAATCTCGCGGATGTGATCGACCCGCGCGCCGCCACCCTGGAACAGACGCGCCAGCGCATCGGCCGCAGCGACGATGGTCACTGCATGGGCCTCGAACATATCGAAGAAATTACCGGTTTTCGGCAGGAGCCGCTGAAACCACGCGAACATGTTACTCACCTTGGATTTTTGCGCGACGAGGTGGAACACGCCCGTGCGCCTCGCCGCTGCTTTGAATTCCGATGACGCGAAGGTGCGCATGAGGTCGCGCAGGTCGGTCTCGTCGACCGCCTCCGCCGCCTCGGGCAGCGAGAACCAGCGCCGCTCGCGCTGCCCCTGCTCCTTCCACTGGTCGAACTCGTCGGTCACCGCGAGCGGGAACACGTCGACGTCGACCATCAGCGACGCACCATTGTTGCGCCGCTTGCGATAGCGATAGGAGCCGAGCGGAATCGGGCAGACCGATCCCGCGATGCCGGCTTCCTCCTCGGCCTCCAGCGCCGCAGCGGCGTGTGGCGTTACGCCCGTGGGGACGTTGCCTTTGGGAATCACCCACCGCCCCGTGCCGCGCGAGGTGATCAGCAGAATCCGCACCGACGCGTCGAGCGCTGATCCTTCGGTGCGATAGGGCAAGGCGGCAATCTGGCGGATGCGGGTTTCCCGTGGGCGTTGAGTCCCTTGAACGCGCCGTTGCCCCAAACCGTTCAATGTTACAATTTTATTGCAGCATCAAACTGTGCGAAATCGGGCCGGACTGGCGCAGGACGCATCCTGGAGCCATAATGGGTTCAATGGAATCCGATATTGCCACTCTCGGCCTGCTCGACGACGAAGAGATCGAACTCGACAACGCCGCACTTCTGCTCAGCGAGCTCGATCACGACGGCATCGCGCTCGAACCCTACTATGCGATGCTCGACGACATCGGCGATCGCCTCGCCGCCTTCGACATGGCCGATACGCCCGCCGAACAGGGCGAAGCCCTGGCGCAGGTGTTCTTCGACGAGTTCGGCTTCACCGGCGATGCCGACAGCTACGACGCGCCGCTCAACGCCGATCTGATTCGCGTGCTCGACCGCAAGCGGGGTCTGCCCGTCAGCCTCTCGCTGCTCTATGTCGCGGCCGCGCGGCGCATGGGCTGGACCGCGCATGCGACCGATACGCCGGGCCACGTGCTCGTGCGGCTGGGCGACGGCCCGCCCTATCTGATCGACCCGTTCCACGACGGTGAGCCCGTGCCGGGCGATCGCCTCGCTGCGCTGCTCGAGGGCGCGCTTGGCCCTGGTGGCAAGCCGGGTCCGCAGCATGTCGCGCCGATGTCAAACCGCGCGACACTGGTAAGGCTGCTGCTGAACCAGGCGACGCGCGCCGAACGCGGTGGTGACGCGCTGCGTGCGCTGGCGCTTTACGAACGCATGACCGCGGTCGCGCCCGACCATGCCGACGCCTGGTGGGAACTCGCGCGGCTGCAGCTCCAGTTGCAGAATGTCGACGCCGCGCGCGGCAGCCTCAGCGCCATGCTCGAGGTGACGCGCGACCCGAAGAAACGCGAGCTGATCACCACCACCCTGCGGGCGATCGCCGAAAGCTAGGAAATACGCGGGCCCACCGTGCCGCGCCGGAACCAGAAGCTCCACACCGCGAGGCTGCCGAGCAGGACCAGCGCCAGGCCCACGGCGGTCATCACCAGACGATAGACCAGCCCGCCGACCTTCGCCGCGTGCAGCGGATAGAAGGTGTAATAGCCGCGCACAGGCGCCGGCAGCGCCAGGGCATCGCGCGCTTCGACCAGCCGGCCGCTGTCGGCGGCGAAGTAGAGCATCGTGCGGCCATTGGGCAGCCACTCGCTGGGCTGTTTCATGCGCAGTGTGACGAGGCCGTTGTTCTGGCGCGGCAGACTCAGCGTGCGCAGTTGCGCGTCGGGGAAGCGGGCGTGTGCGGTGGCGATCACCGCCTGCCAGTCATACCGCTCGGCCAGCTCGGTCTTCGCGACTTTCGGCGCCTTGCCGGCCTTGGCGATGGCCGCAGGCGCCGAGGGACCGAGCACCAGCGCGCTCACCGGACGAAACACCATCGCGGCGCCGGTGAAGGTGACGAGCAGGACCAGCGGAGCCACGACGATGCCGAGATCGCGATGCTGGCGCACGATCGCCGGTCGGCTGATACGCCTCGGCCAAAGGCGGAACTCGAAGGTCTTGCGTGTGCGCCACCAGAGGAACACGCCGCTTACCGCGAAGAACACGCCGGCGAGCCCCGCCAGGCCGACCACGATCTCACCGGTATCGCCGGCGAAGAGGTGGTGGTGGAAATCGAACAGCCACAGTTCGGGCCGCTCCCACTGGCTCGACCAGCGCGTGACCAGGTTGCCCGCCTGGTCGACATAGGCGCC
>SECS01000268.1 GCA_004211435.1 Novosphingobium sp.
CACGCGCCAGGTCGGGCACCGCGGCGTCATGGAGCGTACAAATCACGGCATTGTCGGCGGGCAGACGCGCGCGCGTGACGCCTTCGGATACCATACGTGCGTCGCAGAGGATCGGCGCGCCCTGCGTCAGCGCGTCGCGGGCGGCAATCGCGAAACCAGGCGAGAACCGGATCGACGATGCGAGTTCCACCATGCCCGCCGCGTGAATCATCCGCACGGCGACCGGCTCCTCATCGGCCGAGAAGAGCGCGAGATCGGCCTCGGCACGGATCGTGGCGAAGGACTGGCGATAGATCGCCGCGCCGTCCTTCTCGTAGTCATGGGGCATCAACAGGCTCCGAAATGGGCAAGGAGATCGGCGGCGGTCAGGCCCGCGCGCAAAGGTTCGGCGTCGGCGCGGGCGTCCAGCGAAAGGTCGTATCGGCCCGCGCGCCCGGTCAGCATCACATCGGCCGGGGCCGACCGCGCACAGCCCTTGGCGCAACCGGAGACGTGGAGGCGTCCCGCGACATGGGGGGCGAGGTGGCGCGCCAACGCTCGGGTCTCCACGCCCGCTTGCGGGCAGGCCGGTTGGCCAGAACAGGCATCGACACGCAACAGCGGCGCGGCGGGGTCGGTCGACAGGTCCGGAGCCTCGATCGCGACGTGAGCGCCTTCGACCAGAAGGATGCGCCATGGCGTGACGCGGAAACCGCTCTGCCCATCGGCGAGGCGCAGCAGCGCCTCGACTTCGACGCGACCGAAAGCGAGACCATAGGCCATGCCGCGCGGCCAAGGTCCCGGCAGCAAGTGCGGTCCCGGCGATGCGAGCCGGGCGGCGCCGGCAGCCCACGGCGGAAGTGGCGCATCGTGCCGGGCCATACGTCCTGCCCGGCCGCCGCCGCTGGCGACGAACCAATGGGCGAGACCGATCAAGGCATCGACTTCGCCGCCGCGATCGACGGGCATTCCCACCTGCCGACCATCGGCACGAAGCATGATCCCACCGTCGGCCGCACGTTCGAGCCGGAAATCTCCAGGTTCGTCGGCAAGAACGGGCGCGACACCGGCATCGATCACGAAGCCGACCTTCCCCGGCAGTTCGGGAAGCTCGCCGATGCGTTCGAGCAGTTCGCAGGCCAAGCGATGACTGTCGTCGGCCTCGCGCCATTCGGGCGCGATCAGCACATTGCGGGCGCGCTCGTGCTCGGCTTGGGCATCGACGAGCCCCGCGTCGAGCAGGCGATCGAGCAGCTTGGGCCAGCTTGCCTCGGTCACCCCGCGAATCTGGAAGTTGGCGCGGCGCGTCAGGTCGATCAGGCCGTTGCCGTGTTCACGGGCTGCGGCGCACAGTTCTGTGATCGCGTCGGACGTCAGGCAGCCGAGGCGCGGCTTCACGCGGACCAGCAGTCCGTCACCCGCCATCATCGGACGCCAGGCGTCGGGGCACCAGCCCCTCACCGCAACGTTCCTGCTGGCTTCGGCCTCGCGGCTCACACCCGATCTCCGCCGCGCCGAACGACGAATGGCGGGGCTTGCCGGAAGACCGGTCGACGCGCGGCGGCGGGCAGGCGCGGCAGGCACCCGTCGCAACGCGACCGTGCAGCCCCAGCCGCACAGTTTCGTCGCCCAGACGGGAATGGACCGTGCCGCGACCAATCCCTGGGTCAGGGCAAGAGCGACCAGAGCGCCGGCAGGTCTCCTGGCTCGCGGGTCGTCGCTCGATGCACACCTTCCCAGACGGATGATATCCGTCCAGTGGCTGCCCTTTCGGGCTCGTGCATCTCGCTATCCGCTCACAGTTGCAGGGACAGCCGCGGATTTGGGGGCGAGCCCCGCACCGCATTCCCGATTAAGTTCCTCGCGGAACACCGGCACATTCATGGCATGCCCAAGATTGCTCCGGGGCATCGGCCAGCCCCTACTGGAAATCAGCCACCAAGCCAAGGTGCGTCACGGTATCGACAGGTCGCGGCAGCCCGCCTTTCCGATTCCGATCGCAACGCGTGAATGGGACAGGTCGCCCTCGTCCCATAAAAGACAACGATGTTATTTGGCTGTAGTGAATAGCTCCTAGCAGCCCCTTCCTCCAATGAGGGGGACTGTTACGATGCATGTCGCAGCCAACAAGATTCAGATTATCTTGATTCTCGCCTCGGCCTCCGCTCTGGCCTGGGCACTGCCGGCCTCAGCGGCTTCGCGCGACGAGGAAGCAGCGGCCGAAGCGGCAGCCGATGCCGCTCCCGCAGTGGGCGAAAGCGACATCATCGTCACCGGGGCCGCGCGCGCGCACCGCCTTCGGCGCGGGCGTGGCACGGATGGGCTATGCGATCGCGGGCACCAAC
>SECS01000119.1 GCA_004211435.1 Novosphingobium sp.
CGCTATCATTGCGCCATCATGCTCGACACCGGCACCCTCATAGCGCTCGCGGTCTTCGCTTTGGTCTCTTCGGCCACGCCCGGGCCCAACAACCTGATGCTGATGGCATCGGGGACCAATTTCGGCTTCGCGCGCAGCAGCGCTCACATGCTGGGTGTGGCCCTGGGGTTCGTAGCGATGATCGTCGTGGTCGGAAGCGGCGTCGGCCTTGCTATCCATTCGAGCTACTACGCCGGGCTGACGCTCAAGGTCGCGAGCACGGTCTACATGCTCTACCTCGCCTGGAAGATCGCCACGGCGCCGCCGCCGAATGTCGAACTGCGCGCCGGCGGCAAGCCGATGACCTTCGTTCAGGCCGCGGCGTTCCAGTGGGTCAATCCCAAGGCCTGGGCCATGGCGCTGACCGCGACCGCGGTCTACGTGCCCGCCGACAACCAGGCGCTCGGGCTCGTCCAGGTCGCCGTTGTCTTCGGCATGATCAACCTGCCCGTGGTCAGTCTGTGGACCGCGCTCGGCGTGCAGCTGCGCCGCCTGCTCGACCGCCCGCAGACCCTGCGCGCGTTCAACGTGGTGATGGCGCTGCTGCTCGTCGCATCGCTCTATCCGACGCTGACGATGGAGGCGTGAGCCGGGATCAGATGATCCCGACCGCCCGGCCCGCGCGTTCGAACATGCCGATGATCGTCTGGACCTGCTCGGCCGAATGTTCGGAGCAGAGCGAGCAGCGCAGCAGGGTCATGTTGGCCGGGGTCGCCGGCGGCCGCGCCAGGTTGACGTAGAGGCCTTCCTTGAGCAGCGCTTCCCACATGCCTGCGCCGCGCTCGAGATCGGGCATGATGACCGAGATGATCGCGCTCTGCGGGTTGTCGGTGCCGAGCTGGAAGCCCCGGTCCTTGAGGCCCTTGTGCAGGGTACGCGAATTTTCCCAGAGGTGCGCGCGCTTGTCGCCGGCATGCATGAGCTTGCGGATCGAGGTCGCGGCCGTGGCGACGACGCTGGGCGGCAGGCTGGCGGTGAACACGTAAGGCCGGCAGACCAGCCGCAGGATCTCGAACTTGGGATGGTTCGACACGCAGAAGCCGCCGACCGTGCCGACGCTCTTGCTGAAGGTCCCGATGACGAAGTCCACCTGGTCGAGCACGCCCTGGTCCTCGGCGACGCCGCGGCCGTTGGGACCGATGAAACCCATCGAATGCGCCTCGTCGACCAGGACCATCGCGCCGTTCGCCTTGGCGACCGCGATCATCTCCTTGAGCGGGGCGATGTCGCCCATCATCGAATAGACGCCCTCGAGGATGACGAGCTTGCCGGCGCCCTCGGGAATGCGCTTGAGGCGCTTTTCCATCGCCTCGATGTCGTTGTGCTTGAACGGCACGACTTCGGCGTCGCCCATCTTGCAGCCGTCCCAGATCGAGGCGTGGCTGTCGATGTCGAGGACGATGTAGTCGCCCTTGCCGGCGATCGTCGAGATTACGCCCAGGTTCGCCTGGTAACCGGTCGAGAACACCATGGCGTGGTCCATGGCGTAGAAGTCGCAGAGCGCCTGCTCGACCGCCTTGTGTCCCGCATAGGTGCCGTTGAGCACCCGGCTGCCCGTCGTGCCCGCGCCGAAATCGTCGAGCGCCTGCTTGCCCGCGGCGATCACGTCGGGGTCGAAGGTCATGCCCATGTAGTTGTAGGTGCCGAGCAGGATCGTCTCGCGGCCGTTGCAGATCGCCGTGGTCGGCGAGAGCACCTTCTCCATGACCAGGCTGAACGGATCCTCGACGCCCGAGGCCAGCAGCCCGGCGCGCAGGTCGATGATCGGCTGGAACTTGTCGAAAAGATCGCCCCTGGGCGCGGTGTCGTGCGCGGTATCGCTCATGTCCCGATCAGCCCTGCAGCTTGACCACGGCATCGACGAGCTGGCCGTAGGTCTCGATCTCGGCCTGCTGGTTCATGCTGATGATGATGTCGAACTCGTCCTCGATCGCCGCGACGAAGTCCATCACGGTCAGGCTGTCGAACTCGAGGTCGCCCGAGAAGGTCGAGGCGTCGGTGATCGCGATGCCCTTCTTGTTGAAGGGCGCGATCAGCGCTCCGATACGATCGGCAGTGGCGGCGCGGTCGATGGTCAAGAAGATGCTCCCGAAACAGGTCTGGCGCTCTGGCCAAGAAATGCGGCGCAAAAGCGGCGCTTGGACACGGTGTCAAGTCTAAGGGAAACCGTGCAGGTCGCCAGAGCTAGAGCGCGGGCCGCTCTACGAGGCCCTTCACCGCCACCATGAACGGACCGATCGACACCGGCTTGGCCAGATAGGAATCGGCGCCCGCCTCGCGGATGCGCTCCTCGTCGCCCTTGCCGGCATAGGCCGTGACGGCCAGAACGGGAATCATGCGCAGCAGCGGATCGGCCTTGGCGGCCTCGATCAGGTCGAGTCCCGAGACGTTCGGCAGCTGGATGTCCATGATGATCAGGTTGGGAACGAAGTTTTTCGCCTTGTCGAGCGCGTCGAGTCCATCGGACACGGGTTCGACGGCGTAGCCCTGACTCTTCAGGACATCGCAGAACAGCTTTCGATTGAGATCGTTGTCCTCGACAACGAGGATTCGCTTTGCCATTCGCCCGCCCGCGCACCATGTTGCGTGCTGCCCCTCTAGGCGCTGCAAGCGAGGCTGACAATTCCGGTAAATCCTTCATCCCCCGTGCCAAAATTGGGCGTTGACGCCCAAACGCTGGCACTTTCCGCTTTGGGCTGGGTCCTGAGCGATCAGGACCGTGCCGAGCGCTTGCTCGCCCTGACCGGATTGACCCCCGAAAGCCTGCGCGAAAGACTCGGCGATCCCGCGCTCATGGGCGCCGTGCTCGACTTCCTCTGCGCCCACGAGCGCGACCTCGTGGCGGCGGCCGAAGCGCTCGACGTGTCCCCGAAAACGCTTGCGGCCGCGCGCGAAAGGCTGGTCTCGTGAGCCGTCCCTTGATCATCACCGATTGCGACGAAGTGCTGCTGCACATGATCGTGCCCTATCGCGACTGGCTGGCAGAGCAGCACGGCATCGCCTTCGACCTCGGCCGCGGCGATTTCGCGAAGTCGATGACGCATGTCGGCACCGGCGACCAGATCGCCCCCGACGGAGTCTGGCGCTACCTCAACATGTTCTTCGACGACGAGATGCACCGGCAGTTTCCGATCGCCGGCGCGGTGGACGCCATGAAGGCCTTGGCCGAACACGCCGATGTGGTGGTGCTGACAAACCTGCTCGATCATCGTCAGCCAACGCGGACCCGCCAGCTCCGCGACCACGGCCTCGACCTGCGCGTCTTCACCAATCAGGGACCCAAAGGGCCGGCGCTCAAGGCGATTCTCGACGAATATCGGCCGAGCCGCGCGGTGTTCATCGACGATCTCGCGCAGCACCACGATTCGGCGGCGAGCCTGGTGCCCGAGCTACACCGCCTCCACCTCTGCGGCGAGCCGCTCCTAGCGCCGCACATCGCCTGCGCGCACAGCGCGGGCCACGCCCACGCCCGGATCGACGATTGGGCCAGCGCATTGCCCTGGCTGCTCGACCGCCTTCACACCGAAAAGACCCGTCAAAACGCTCCTGGGGAGACCGCATGACCACCGACGCCGCAATCGATGCCAAGCTTGCCGAACTGGGCCTGGTGCTGCCCGCACCCGCTGCGCCGGTGGCAGCCTATGTCCCGGTGGTCGTGGCGGGCGGGCTCGCGCATGTATCGGGCCAATTGCCCTTCGTCGACGGCGCGCTGGTCAAGGGCCGGCTGGGCGAGAACGTCAGCGCCGAGCAGGGCTACGAAGCCGCACGCGCTTGCGGCCTCATGATCCTGGCGCAGCTCCGCGCCGCACTCGGCTCGCTCGACCGCATCGAGCGTATCGTCAAGCTGGGCGCCTTCGTGAGCTCGACCGGCGATTTCACTGAGCAGCCGAAAGTGGCGAACGGCGCCTCGGAGCTGATGGCCGCGCTGTTCGGCGAGGCCGGCAAGCACGCGCGCAGCGCCGTCGGGGTGCCGGTGCTGCCGCTGGGCGCTGCCGTCGAGGTCGATGCGATTGTCGCCGTTCGCGCCGATTGATCGCTGGCTGGCGCCGGCGCCCGACCCCGCCCGTGTGGCGTGGATCGGCGCGCACGTCTTCGCGCATCGCGGACTGCACGGCGCCGATAGGCCCGAGAATTCGCCGAGCGCCTTCGCTGCGGCGATTGACCGCGGTTTCGGCATCGAGTGCGACATCCAGCGCTCGGGTGACGGCCAGGCCATGGTCTTTCACGATTGGGAGCTCGAGCGCCTCACCGGTGCGAGCGGCCCTGTCGCCAAGCGGACGGCGGCCGATCTCGGTTCCATCGCGCTGAGCGGCAGCGGCGACACCATTCCGACCTTGCGCGACCTGATCGATCAGGTCGCCGGGCGGGTGCCGCTGCTGATCGAGATCAAGTCGCGACGCGACATGCGCATCGCGCCGGTCTGCCTGGCGGTGCGCCGCGTGCTCGAAGGCTATCGCGGCGCCCACGCGGTGATGAGCTTCGACCCGCGCGTGGTCCATTGGTTCGCGCGGCAGGCACCGCTGGCCTTGCGCGGTCTCGTCGTCACCGAAGAAAATGCGAAGGACGCGATTGGCGCCTTCAAGCGGCATCTCGCGCTGTGGCGGGCCAAGCCGCATTTCCTCGCCTACGATATCCGCGACCTGCCCAGCGCTTTCGCCGAGAGCCAGCGCAAGCGGGGTCTGCCCGTCGCGAGCTGGACCGTGCGGAGCGCCGAACTGCGCGCGCGCGCCGCCGAGCATGCCGACGCGCCGATCGCCGAGGGAGCCGGCATCGCGTGAGCGAGGCCGATTTCACCGTACGGGTCCTGTCGGCGGTCGGCGAGACCGAGGCCGCCGAATGGGACGCGCTGACCGCCGAAGATTCCGGTGGCGCCAACCCCTTCGTCAGCCACGCCTTCCTGACCGCGATGGAGGATTCGGGAAGCGTCGGCCAGGGCACCGGCTGGCTGCCGAGACCACTGGTGATCGACGGCCCGGACGGCCGGCTCGCCGGGGCTCTCCCGGCCTACGTCAAGGCGCACAGCCAGGGCGAATACGTGTTCGATCACAGCTGGGCCGATGCCTGGCACCGCGCTGGCGGATCCTATTACCCCAAGCTGCAGATCGCCGTGCCGTTCACCCCGGCGACCGGCCCGCGCGTGCTGACGCGCGAATCCGCGCTGGCCACGCCGCTGCTGCATGCGGCCGAGCGGTTCTGCGCGGCACAAGGTCTGTCCTCGGCCCACGCGACCTTCATCGCGCCCGAACAGGCGCCGCTGTTCGAGAGGGCCGGTTGGCTGCTGCGCGACGACATCCAGTTCCACTGGACCAACCGCGGCTATGCCAGCTTCGACGATTTCCTGGGGGCGCTGTCGTCGCGCAAGCGCAAGGACCTGCGCAAGGAGCGGGCGGCGGCGCAGGAGGGCGTGACGATCCGCGCATTGCGCGGCGACGCCATCCGTGCCGAACATTGGGACGCCTTCTGGCATTTCTATCAGGACACCGGCGCGCGCAAATGGGGTCAGCCCTATCTGACGCGCGAAGCCTTCACCCTGCTCGGCGAGCGGATGGCGGACAAGATCCTGCTGGTGCTGGCTTTCATCGAGGACACGCCGGTGGCGGGCGCGCTCAACTTCATCGGCGGCGACGCGCTTTACGGACGGTACTGGGGCGCCGTGATCGACAAGCCGTTCCTCCATTTCGAGCTCTGCTATTACCAGGCGATCGACGCGGCGATCGCGCTCGGGCTCGAACGGGTGGAGGCAGGCGCGCAAGGCGGCCACAAGCTGGCGCGTGGCTACGAACCGGTGCGCACGATTTCGGCGCATTACATCGTCCACGCGGGCTTCCGCGAGGCCGTGGCCGATTTCCTTTCGCGCGAACGCGAAGGGATTGCGAGCGATCAGCTCTATCTCGGCGGTCGAACGCCGTTTCGTAAGGATGACATGTCCCGGCCCTGATCCGGGACTGGCAGGACGCTCAGCGCTGTCCTGGTGTGATAGTCGGCGTATCCGCCTACGCCGCTATGGTCTTCAGGCCGCTTTCCGGCTCGTAGCAGCCAGCCACTGGCGCGCTCGGCGCTGGGCTTCTGCGATTTCACGCGCGGTCATCTCTTCGGAGATGTCGGCGCGGCACATCTGGGCTTCTTCGTGACCGACGACCGCGGCCAGGTTGAACCACTTGTGGGCTTCGACGAGATCGACGGCAATGCCGTGTCCGCCGGTCGAGAAGGCAACGCCGAGTTCGAAATAGGCGTTGATGTCGCCGTGCGCCGCATTGGCGAGGCAACGGGCCACCATCATGTCGCCGGCCGTATCGTGGCACTCGCTGACGGTGGAGAGATCGACTTCATGTAACCATGCTTTGCTCATCGGGATGCCCCTTCATAAAAACCGGGCCCTCCTTCGCCCGTCCATGGCAGGAGAATTGCCAGATTTATGGTCAACAAAGCGTTAACGCCGCAGGCAAAATCGCGGGATCGCGCTTCGACATAGGTCTAACCCTGAAAGCGCATCGAAATTTCGCGTAGGACAACCGCCATTGCCGCTTGTGCGGTTCCGGGGGGACAACTATAGGCGCGGCAACCGTGGCTCGCTCTACGTCACCGGCAAAAGCCGGGACAGCATAACGCAAGCGGCCCTGGGGAGGAGTGGTGCGGAGACTCTGATGGCGACTGCCCTTGCTGATGAAATCGACGTTCTTGCTAAGGCCAAACGTGCGATAGGGGGGGATTACGCCCCCAGTGAAGACGAACCCTACATGTCCGAGGCGCAGCAGGATTATTTCCGCCGCCTGCTCGGTGAATGGAAGAAGTCGATCCTGAACTCTGCGGCGGACACGCTACAGCAGCTCCAGGAAGGCCCGATCCGCGAGCCCGACCTCAACGATCGCGCATCGAGCGAGACCGATTGGGGTATCGAGCTGCGTACGCGCGATCGCCAGCGCAAGCTGATCGCCAAGATCGATTCGGCGCTGCGCCGCATCGAGGAAGGCGAATACGGCTACTGCGAAGTCACCGGCGAGCCGATCGGTATCGGTCGACTCATCGCGCGACCCGTCGCGACGATGACGGTCGAGGCTCAGCAGGCACACGAACGCCGCGAAAAGATCTCCCGCGACGACTGACGGCCTTCGTATCCGATACGGATCTACCAAGGCTCCGATTAAGGCTTTGTTGGGCAGTTCCATTTATCAGTCGGCGAGGTCACAGCCGGTATGATAGAGACTTGGCTGCACATGAGAGTCGCAGGATGGCGCTGGGCAATCGGCTAGGCGAGATGATGGACGGAAGCGAAAATAGGCAAATCGCGCGCGACAGCCTGTTCGTGATGGCCGACTTGCGCCTGCCGGGCTCGAACGACGAGCACCGGATCAAAGTGCGCAATCTTTCGGCTGGCGGCTTGATGGGCGAAGGTGCGGTGCGCGTCTCGCGCGGCGACGAGATCGAAATCAAGCTTCGCAACGTCGGTTGGGTCGCAGGTTCGGTCGCCTGGGTGCAGGACGACCGATTCGGCGTGGCCTTCCGCGACGAGATCGATCCCAAGGTCGCGCGCGCTTCGGTCGGCTCTGACAGCGCCATCTCGCCGCTCCATCGCCCGGCACCACGCGAAGCCCGCGCGCTGCGCAAGATCTGATCGCGGCGGACCGCAAGCGCGATCCGCATTTCCGATTCTTGGCAAAATCCGGTAGTCCTCGCGCCGTGCGCAAGGCTTTCCAGATCGCCACCCGAAATCTTTGGCTCTCCGCCTTGCTGCTGCTGGCCGCCTGCGGTTCCGGCCAGGATGCCGCGCTGAGCGTCGTCGCGATCGGCAGTCCCGCCACGCCGTTCGAAAGGGGCGTGCGCCTGCCACCCGCGGCGCGGCTGATCCGCGGTGCAACGAGCGAGGGAATCGTCGCCTTCGACGAACAGGGTCAGGTCGTACCCGCGCTGGCCGATCGCTGGATCGTGACCGATGACGGCCTCAGCTACATCTTCCGGCTGCGCGACGGCACCTGGGCAGATGGCAGCCCACTGACCGCGCAGACGCTGCGCACCGCCCTGCGCGAGACCATGGCGAGCCTGCGCGGAACCCCGCTCGCGCTCGACCTCGCAGAAATCGGCGAAATCCGCGTCATGACCGGGCGCGTCATCGAGATCCGGCTCGCCGCACCGATGCCGAACCTGCTGCAGTTGCTCGCCCAGCCGGAACTCGGCATCGCCCCGAATGGGCGCGGCACCGGGCCGATGCGATTGGCGCGCCAGGGCGACATCGCCATGCTGACCCCGATCGCCCCCGAGGCGCGCGGACTGCCCGCGGTGGAAGGCTGGGCCGGCCACGTGCGTCCGCTGCGCCTCCGCGCGCTGCCCGCCAAGCAGGCGGTGGACCTGTTCAACAGCGGCGAGGCCGACGTCCTGCTCGGCGGCCGGATCGAGGACTTCCCGCTCGCGCGGTCGGTCGGGCTGATCCGCGGGACGATCCAGCTCGACCCCGTCATGGGCCTGTTCGGCCTCGCCATAGCCGACGGCCAGGGCTTCCTGGCTGCTCCGGAGAACCGCGAGGCGGTAGCCCTGGCGATCGACCGCGAGGCACTGATCGCACCGTTCGGCCTCGGCGGCTGGACCCCGACGACCCGAATCGTCGGCACCGGCGTGGCCGACGATCCCGGCTCGATCGGCGAACGCTGGGCCGGGCTCAATATCGACGAACGCCGTGCACAGGCTGCCGCGCGCGTTGCAGGCTGGCGCCGCGGACATGGCAATGCGCCGCTGTCGCTGCGGCTGGCACTGCCGGGCGGCCTCGGTGGAAAGTTCCTGTTCGAGCGCCTCCAGGCCGATCTCGAGGCGATTGGCGTTCAGGCACTGCGGGTTGGTGCCGACGACGACGCCGACCTGCGACTGTTCGAAGCGGTGGCGCGCTATCCGCGTGTCGGCTGGTACATGAACCAGCTGAGCTGTGTCGGCCAGCGGGGGCTCTGCAGCGAAAGCGCCGACCGCACGCTCGCGCAGGCCCAACGTGCGATCGATCCCGCGGTTCGTGCCGAGCTTTTGGCCGATGCCGAGACCGAATTGACCAAGGCCAACGTATTCATTCCGTTCGGTCCGCCGATCCGCTGGTCACTGGTCCGCGGCGACGTTCACGGCTTCGCCACCAATCGTTGGAACGTCCATCCCTTGATGCCCATGGCCCAGCGCCCCAAATAGGAGGTAGGGCCGCCGCCTTGCGGTTCCGGACGATGAACAGGATCAGGAGCGAGATGGCCGGTTCGGCACAACAGGCGCGCCGCATGGCGCCCGAATTTCCTCTCGGCCGTGACGGCGCTTCGGTGCGGCAGCGCGTCGAGGCGGTCGAGAAGCTGCTCGAGCGCAGCTTCACCCTGCCGGGCACCAACCAGCCGGTGGGTCTCGACGCGATCATCGGTCTGGTGCCCGTCGCGGGCGACGCGGTGGGTGCGCTGATGGGGCTTTACCTCGTCTGGGAAGCGCGCAATCTCGGCATGTCGAAGTGGCAGATGACCCGGATGCTGGGCAATGTCGGGCTCGACACGGTGATCGGGGCGATCCCCTTCGTCGGCTTGGTCGGCGACTTCCTGTTCCGTTCCAACAGCCGCAACCTCAAGATCGTGCGCAAGCATCTCGACAAGCACCATCCAGGCTCGCGCGTGATCGAAGGCTAGCGGTACCGGCGCCATGGGCTATGATGGCTCCATGCGAATGGCCCTTCCTCTGGTCGTCCTGCTGGCGCTCGCCGCCTGCGGCAAGTCGGACAATGCGCCCGGCCCCGGCGGGGTCACGGTCGGCGAGGCGCGCGCGCTCGACGAGGCGGCCGAGATGATCGAGAAGCGCCAGCATCCCATCGCTCAGCCAACGACAGCGACTTCGCCCGTTACCGCTACGCCACCGTCTTAAGAATCAGTCGAACTTCACCTTGCCGCGCCCGGCCTTGACGGCGCCGCGGATCTTCTTGCCGGCCAGGCGCTGAACCTTGCCGACGCGGTTGAGCCGCGATTTCGCGCGCTTCTCGGGCAGATTGTGCGCGTCGCGCAGCAGTTCGGCCAGGCGCTCGCGCGCATCGGTGCGGTTGGCCTCCTGTGTGCGGAAGCGCCGCGCGGTCATGACGAGTTCGCCCTTGGCGGTCATCTTGCTGCCCGCCAGTTCCTTGAAGCGGTGGAACACCGCCGGCGCCAGCCGCACCGCGAAGACGTCGAGCCGGATCTGCACCGCGGTGGCGACCTTGTTGACGTTCTGCCCGCCGGGCCCGGCCGCGGCGATGAAGCTCTCCTCGATCAGCGAGAGCGCGCGGGCGACGACCGCATCGACGGTCTCAGCCATCAACGAAGCCGAGCGCGACGAAGTCCGCCGGCAACGGCGCCACCGCGACGATCGCCGGCTTGGTCTCGCGCTGGACGGTCAGCCCGGCGCCGTGGAGCATCGTGCGACCCGCACCGCCTGCCGTGCCGTAGACCGGATCGCCGAGCAGCGGCACGCCGAGGCCGGAGGCGGCGTGGACGCGGATCTGGTGGGTGCGGCCGGTCTCGGG
>SECS01000269.1 GCA_004211435.1 Novosphingobium sp.
ACGGCCACATCGCCTATCTGCCGCCCCGCAATCACGCACGCAGGCGTGGCGCGGTCGGGGAGACATCCTGGCCTGCTCCGTTCCGAGGGTTCTTCCAGAGCCTTTTTCGTCTGCGGTGGATCATCGGATAAAGGACTGACTACAGATGGCTCTGCCTGACTTCTCCATGCGTTCGCTGCTCGAAGCCGGCGCGCACTTCGGCCACCAGACGCACCGGTGGAACCCGAAGATGGAGCGCTACATCTTCGGCGCTCGCTCGAACATCCACATCATCGACCTGTCGCAGACGATGCCGCTGCTGCATCAGGCGCTGGTCGAAGTGCGCAACGTGGCGGCCAAGGGCGGTCGCGTCCTGTTCGTCGGCACCAAGCGCCAGGCGCAGGACCCGGTGGCCGAAGCGGCCAAGCGCTGCGCGCAATACTACATGAACAACCGCTGGCTCGGCGGCACTCTGACCAACTGGCGCACCGTGTCGGGCTCCATCGCCCGCCTTCGCGAGCTGGACTCGGTGCTGGAATCGGGCGGCGAGGGCCGCGTGAAGCGCGAGCTGCTGAGCCTGCAGCGCGAACGCGACAAGCTCGAATCTTCGCTGGGCGGCATCAAGGACATGGGCGGCATCCCCGACATCATGTTCGTGATCGACACCAACAAGGAAGCGATCGCGATCCAGGAAGCTCGCAAGCTGAACATCCCGGTCGTCGCCATCCTGGACACCAACTCGGACCCGGACGGCATCACCTACCCGGTGCCGGGCAACGATGACGCCGCGCGCGCCATCCAGACCTATTGCGATCTGGTCGCCGACGCCGTCCTGGACGGCCTGGCCGCCGGCGCCTCGAACTCCGGCGTCGACCTGGGCGCCGCGGTGAACCCGGACGAGCCGATGCTGCGCGAAGCCGCCGCCCCGGCTGAAGCCGAAGCCGCCCCGGCCGGCACGGAAGGCGTCGCCGCCGAACTGGAAGCCGCCGCCGAGCCGGCCGCCCCGGAATCGGCTGCCGAACCGGCCGTCGCCGACGAAGCCGCCCAGCAGGCGACTTCGGACGCCAACGACGCCGTCGAAACCGAGAAGGCCGCGGTCTAAGCCGCACCCGGCTTTTTCCGACGGTGACAACGCGCGGCCGGGCTCACCAGAGCCCGGCCGTTACCGCATACGACACATCAAAGACTTCCCAAGTCAGGAGCTAACACAATGGCCGAGATCACAGCCGCCCTCGTCATGGAACTGCGCGCCAAGTCGGGCGTCGGCATGATGGACTGCAAGAAGGCCCTGCAAGAGACCGATGGCGACATCAACGCCGCCATCGACTGGCTGCGCGCCAAGGGCCTGTCCAAGGCCGCCAAGAAGGCCGACCGCGTCGCGGCCGAGGGCCTGGTCGCCGTCGCCTCGAAGGAAGTCGGAGCCGGTGAAGTCGGCGCCGCCATCGAGTTCAACGCCGAGACGGACTTCGTCGCCCGCAACGAACTGTTCCAGAACGCCGCCAACGCCTTCGCGGCGCGCGGCCTGGAGCACGACACCCTGGACGCCCTGCACGGCGCCACGCTGGACAACGGCAACACCATCCAGGACGAGATCACCAACATGATCGCGACCATCGGTGAGAACATGCAACTGCGCCGCGCCGCCCGCCTGTCGGTCGACGAAGGCGTCGTCGCGACCTACGTCCACAACGCGGTTTCGCCGGGCGTCGGCCGCATCGGCGTGCTGGTCGCCCTGCACGGCGCCGGCGACAAGACCAAGCTGCGTGAACTGGGCCGCAAGATCGCCATGCACGTGGCCGCGACCGCGCCCCTGTCGCTGAACACGGACGATCTGGACCCGGCCGCGGTCGAGAAGGAGCGCGCCGTTCTGACCGAGAAGGCCAAGGAAGAAGGCCGTCCCGAAAACATGATCGACAAGATCGTCTCGGGCCAGATCGCCAAGTTCCAGAAGGACGTGGTGCTGACCAAGCAGCCGTTCGTCATGAACCCGGACCTGACCATCGAGCAACTGGTCGCCGAAGAAGGCAAGGCCGTGGGCAACCCGAACCTGCACATCGCCGGTTTCGTGCGCTTGGCCCTGGGTGAAGGCGTCGAGAAGGTCGAAGGTCCGGACTTCGCTTCGGAAGTCGCCTCGATGATGGGCGGCCAGTAGGAGATGTGACGAGTAGCGAGTGGTGAGTGGCGAGGAAATTCGCCGTCTCGCCACTCGTCACTCACCACTCGCCACTCGATTAGGGCGCGTTCGGCTTTGATGGCCGGCGCGCCCTTCGTCTATAAGAAGCCGCCCGATTCAGCGGGCGCAGTTCCGATCCGGTCCCGTATGTCAGACGCCCC